>DXUR01000267.1 GCA_019417795.1 Clostridiales bacterium
AACACCGGCAGCATCCCGGAACCGGCCACCTGGGCAGTGAGTTCAGAGGTTACGGTCTTTTCCACCGTGGTCTTTGCGCCAATTTCAATCATAATATTGTCCTTTCCGTCCCGCGGCGCGGGACTGCGGTTTCTGTTAAATACCCAGCTCCGTCCAGAGATCGTTGTACAGCGTCAGCGTGTCGGCGGGGAGGTTGGTATACAGCTCGCAGCGGGCCAGCACGTCATCGGGAGCGGCCATGATCTCATAGCGCTCCTCGTCCAGAGGCTCGCCGTAGGTCTCCTCGTAGTAAGCGGGATAACCCTCCAGTGCCTCCAGATTGGGGGAGGCATAGCCAATGTAGTCCATGTTGGCCAGGCTGGATTCCGTGGAGGCGATGAAGTTGATCCACGCCTCGGCTTCCTCCTTGTGCTGAGCGGTTTTCAGAACGCACATGGCGTCCACGAACCAGTTGCTGCCCTCCTTGGGCACTACGAACTTCAGATCGGGGTTGTTGTCCAGCATGGTCAGGTAGTCACCGGCGTAGTACATGGCAATGGCGGCGTTGCTGCCCTCCATCTTGCCGAAGACCTCATCCATCACGAAGGACTGGTACACGCCCTTGCTCTTGGCGTCTGCCAGCAGCTCGTAGGCCTCCCGGATCTGGGACTCATCGGTAGTATTGATGTCATAGCCCAGATCCAGCAGGGCGGCGGCCAGAGCGTCCCGGGAGTTGCGGATCATCAGGACGTTGCCGGCGTACTTCTCGTCGAACATGGCGTCCCAGCTGTCGATGTCGCCGTCCACCATGGTGGAATTGTAGATGATGCCCAGAGTGCCCCAGGTGTAGGGAACGGTGTACTTGTTCTCGGGATCGAAGCTCAGGCTCTTGTACTGCTCGCCGATCTTTTCATAGTTGGGGATGTTGTCATAGTTCAGCTCTGCCAGCATACCCTCGTCAATGAGACGGGCGATCATATAGTCAGAAGGGACGATGACGTCATAGTCACCAGCGCCGGTTTTCAGCAGGGAGTACAGGGCTTCATTGCTCTCGGCGGTCTGGTAGTTGACCTTGATGCCGGTCTCGTCCTCGAATTTGTAGATCAAGTCCTCGTCAATGTATTCACCCCAGCTGCAAACATTCACAACACGCTTGCCGCTGCCGTTACTGCCGCCGGAATTGGAATCCGAATTGGAATCTGTGCTGCTGGTAAAGCTGTAGCTATTACCGCCGCATCCGGTGAGAAACAGGCTTGCCGCCATGGTCATGGCACAAGTCAAGGCTAATGCTTTTTTCAATTGATCATTCCTCCAGTGTTTTTTTGATTTTTCTATTTCAGGCTTACGCCGTGAAACCGTTTTTACCGCCGCTGCTCCGCGGCCAGCTTGCGCTCCTGTCGGGCCTCCCGGACGTTGATGACCGCCAGCAGGATCAGCACCGTCACAAACAGCAGGGTGGAGATGGCGTTGATCTCCGGGGTCACCTTCTTCTTGGTCATGCCGTAGATGGTCATGGCCAGAGTAGAGGAAGAGGAACCGGCGGTGAAGTAGCTGATGACGAAATCGTCAATGCTCATGGTGAAGGCCGTCAGCGCACCGGAGACGATGCCGGGCTTGATTTCCGGGATAATGACCTTCCAGAAGGCCTGCATCCAGGTGCAGCCCAGGTCCATAGCCGCGTCCACCAGATTGCGGTCCATCTGCCGCAGCTTGGGGCCGACGGAGAGGATCACATAGGGAATGTTGAACGTGATATGGGCGATGAGCAGCGTCCCGAAGCCCATGGTCAGGTGGGTGGGGAGCCGGAACAGCCCCAACGTGTTGAACCAGGAGGCGAAGCTGCCCCAACCGCTGAAAAACGCCACGAACAGCAGGCACATGGAAACGCCGGTGACGATATCCGCGTTCATCATGGGGATGTTGTTGACGGTCATCAGCGGATTCCGGACCCGGCGGCGCATGGCGTAAAAGCCGATGGCGGCGAAGGTTCCGGCCACAGTGGCGATGATGGTGGCCAGCAGGGACACCAGCAGGGTGGTGTACACACTCTGCATGATGATCCGGTTGCGGAAGAGCTTCGTGTACCAATGGAGAGAGAAGCCCTTCCAGACCATGTTGCTGTTGCCGGAGTTAAAGGAAAAGACGATCAGCAGCACGATGGGCGCGTAGAGAAACACGAACACCAGCGCCATAAACAGGCGGTCCAGAAAAGAATTGTTCTTCTTCACATCATCACCGCCTGTTCTTCACCCTCGCCGAAGCGGTTCATGACCACCATGCAGATGACCACGATCACCATCATCACAAGGGAGATGGCCGCGCCCAGATAGGGATTGTACGCGCCGCCCATATACTGCTGTTCAATGAGGTCGCCCAGCAGCATTTCCGTACCGCCGCCCAGCATTTTGCTGATGGCAAAGGTGGACACGGAGGGGACGAATACCATGGTGATGCCGGAGAGAACACCGGGGAGGGACAGGGGCAGGATCACCCGCCGGAACACCTGAACGGAGTTGGCGCCCAGATCCCGGGCCGCCTCGATGAGACTGTGGTCCAGCTTGACGATCACGGAATAGATAGGCAGGATCATGAAGGGCAGGTAGTTATACACCATGCCCAGCACCACGGCCCCTTGGGTATTGATCATCCGGAAAAAGCTGATGTCCGTTCCGAAGATGTTGTTGTAAAGGGCGATCAGCCCAATCTTCCGGAACAGCTGATTCAAAAGGCCGTTGTTTTCCAGAATTGCCATCCAGGAATAGGTCCGCAGCAGGAAGTTCATCCACATGGGCAGCATAATGAGCACCATGGCCAGCCGCTGGAACCGGGGGCCCTCCTTGCTCATTTTGTAGGACACGGGGTAGCCGATGAGCACGCAGATGGCGGTGGCAATGAGGGCCAGCTTGAAGGAGCGGGTGAACACCACGGTGTAGGTGCCCATTTTGGCGAAGTTATCCAGCGTAAAGCCGCCGACAGAGGCGGAAAACGCGTAAATGACCACCATGATGATGGGGGCCACCACGAACAGCGCCATCCAGATCACATAGGGGATGGCGAAGCGGGAAAGACGGTTATTCTTCATCCCCGCTCTCCTCCTCATCCGACGAAAGGGTGGCGTCGTCCAGCTCATCGTATTCCTCAGAGAAGGAGGAATAGTCGCCGAACATACCAGAGTAGGCACTCTTCTTCATGACGTGGATGCCGTCTGGATCGATCTTGATGCCGATGCGGGCGCCCTCGGGGCAGTGGTCCGTGGTCTGGATCAGCCACTTGAAGCCCCGGAAATCCACGATGATGTCATACTGCATTCCCTTGAAGGTCACGGAGGTGACGGTGCCGGTAAGCTGGCCCTGCTCCACGGGGACGATGTCGATGTCCTCCGGCCGGATGACCACGTCCACCGCCTCGTTGGGAGCGAAGCCGCCGTCCAGACAGGGGAAGCGCCGACCGTACATCTGCACCACGTTGTCCTCGGGCATAATGCCGTCGATGATGTTGGACTCGCCGATGAAGTCCGCTACGAAGGCGTTCTTCGGCTCATTATATATATCCTCAGGCGTTCCGATCTGCTGAATGGAGCCCTTGTCCATGACCACGATGGTGTCGGACATGGTCAGAGCCTCCTCCTGATCGTGGGTCACATAGATAAAGGTGATGCCCACCTGCTGCTGAATCCGCTTTAATTCGATCTGCATATCCTTCCGCAGCTTCAGGTCCAGCGCCGCCAGCGGTTCGTCCAGCAGCAGCACCTTGGGACGGTTCACCAGCGCACGGGCAATGGCTACCCGCTGCTGCTGACCGCCGGAAAGGGCCTCCGGACGCCGGTGCTCAAAGCCCTTGAGGCTGACGGTCTCCAGCATCTCCATGACCCGCTCCTTGATCTCAGCCTCCGGCAGCTTCTGCATCCGCAGACCGAAGGCAATGTTCTCATACACATTCAGGTGCGGAAACAGGGCGTACTTCTGGAAAACGGTGTTGATCTGCCGCTGATAGGGCGGAACGTCATTAATCCTCACACCGTCGAACAGGACATCTCCCGACGTAGGCGTCGCGAAACCTCCGATGATACGCAGCGTGGTGGTTTTGCCGCACCCGCTGGGTCCGAGAAGTGTGAGGAACTCTTTGTCATTGATATAAAGGTTAATGTGATCGAGAACCGGCTCGTCGTCGAATGCCATGCAGAGATCCCGCAGGCGAATCAACTCTTTGGACATGTATCCTCCCCCATTTCATAAGGCCGTTTCCCACCCGTTTTCCGGTGGGGGCCTGAAAAATGCCGCCTCTTCTCTCTGTTAAGGGGGGACCCTGTTTCTTTGAAATTCGGCAATTCAGAATCATAGCGGAAAACCCTTGAAATGTCAAGGAAAACGCCCAATTTTGTCGGGCGTTTTTCAAAAAAGATATTAAGAAGATATTTCTGGGAAATATTTCTCCCGGAAGGGGACGTTTTCCACTGTAAATTCCTGCCCCTTCAGGTAGTTCAAAAGACCGGCGTCGGTTGGAAAATCGAACCGCAGCTTGTAGGAGTACAACGCCTGTCGGGTCTCATGGTAGCGGCGGTTCACATCGCCCTTGCCGTACTTGCCGTCCCCCAGCAGGGGGCAGCCAATCTCCGCCATGGAAACGCGGATCTGGTGGGTGCGGCCCGTCAGCAGACGGCATTCCACCAGAGACAGCCCGCCCCGGCTTTCGAGTGTCCGGTAAAGGGTGACGGCGGTCTTGCCGCCGGGCACCGGCTTGTGGAAGAACCGGACCTCCTTTTTGGCCTCGTTTTTCAGCAGAAAGCCCTCGATTTTTCCCTCCGGCTGCTTGGGCCGGCCCACGGTGATGCAAAGGTAGGACTTTTCCAGCTCGTGGGCCCGGATCTTCTCGTTGATGATCCGCAGGGTCTCCGCGTTC
>DXUR01000268.1 GCA_019417795.1 Clostridiales bacterium
ATCCGGAGCCTTGCACTCAATCACCGCAAACGGAATTCCATTGACAAACAGCACGATGTCCGGGCGGGCATCATGCTGTCCATCGGCGCTTTCCACCGCAAATTCTTCCGTGACATGGTAAAGGTTCTGCGTCGGATCCTCCCAGTCAATGTACTTCAAGTTGAAGTTCAGCAGCCTTCCTTCGCCTACAGTTTCGGGATAGCTTTTGCCCAGCATAAGCGCATCATAGATTTTCTCGCTGGTGCGCACAAGACCGTCCGTCAGCGGTATTTCCAGATCATCCATGGCGTGCTCAATGTTGACTGCAGAAAATTCATTTTCCACACCGCCGTAGGTATAGCGGTTCAGTTTCCGCAGCTGACCGCGCAGCACATCCCGCAACAGCACCCGGTAGCCACTTCCGCGCTGCTGACGGCATTCTTCCGGGGAGAGATATGTATACCCCATGGCCTGCAGCAATTCCAGCGCAGGCTTTTTGCTGATGTTAACTTCGGAGTAAATGGATTTATCGAGGTTCATGGTGACCTCCTTCAGATTTTAAATTTGCTGTTCAATCCCAATTCATCAACAAGTGCGTTAATTGCATTTTCGGTTTTATTCTGTATTTTTTCATAATCTTTGATTTTGATCCGAAACCACGAAGTTGCAGGAATCACTTCTGAGGTTAGATCAAATTTCAATTGCGTAATCAGGAGCGCATATGCAGCCAATGGACGTGTTCCATCATCCACTCCCGCCTGTGACGATTGGCGCTCTTTTTCATACGCACATTCCTGAACAACAATTGCTAATTTTACGGCGTCAGCACTGCCATAAGCAATAATTTTAGATAATATTTTTTCATGTGCATCTATAGATTGCTTCGTGATAGTTCTGCTTTTGTTGTGAAGCAACTCATTCATAAATTGACACACATCGTACGGAAGCGTTTCCATAAGCTCGGTAGTGTGCATCACCTTGTCTTTCTTCAATTCATCCTGCACACTCTTTTTATTCATGAAATAAGTAACAATAAAACCTAATATTGTAATTGACACTGTTACAATCGTATCAAAATGCAACCTTCCAAATTCTAAAATTCCTTGCATTTTAGCATCTCCAAACAATTAACGGCGCCTCTATGGACGACATCAACTCAATCGGATTCCTTGCCTGCTCAATTGTTGCCTTTATAATTTCTTTTTGTATCTCTGTAAGGGGACGATTTGTTCGGTCAACAATTTGCTTGCATAGTTCTTTGTATGTTTTTTCCTCTAATGTCATATTCGTACGCTCACTTTCCCGGTCAGCAGCAACTGCATCAGTGCTTTTTTCTTTTGCTTCTCAGCCTCAATAGACTTATGGAGCAGGTCAATTTCGTGGTCAGTCAGTTCGAATACTTTTGCAATTCTTGATTGTGTGGCTTCATCCATAGGAAAGAAAATTTTATTTTCTAAAAAAGCACTGTTGGAAATTGCAATTGTGTTTTTAGCACCTTTTTGCACAATGGGAGTTAAATAGTTCTTTGTATTAATGGTACTTTCAAAATAAATGTTCAGCAAATAGCCTGTGCTAAACGATATCGGTTTATAAATTCCGTATAATGGGGAAATTGCCACATTTTCGCGCATACGGTTTTGCTTAATAATCCCAAGAGAAAAATCTCCTGTTGGGCTTTTTGTGTAAATAATATCACCATAGTGCGCTACTCCGTAATTTGACGTATCTGCGGCTGCATAGCTTCTTCCAAGATGTTCGATTTGATCCACAACACCTTTTGAAACCGCTACTGAACAAATTCTGTGATTCTGCTCTACATTTTTTTCATTTCGTTCAATAAGCAGTTCCTTCAATTTTACTGACGTCCATTCTCCATTAACGTCTGGCAACCGGAGTTTCCCGGTCAGCAACTGCTGCATCAGATATTTTTTCTGCTGCTGTTTTTGGACGAGAAGTTTTTCTTTCAGCTCGATCACTTTGTCCTGTGTGGAGAGGATGGCAGCGATTTTTTGCTGCTCGGGAAGGGGCGGCAAAAACACCATCTGGCTCAAAACCGTTTTGGTATTTATAACCGGAACCAATCCAGAGTTGCACCACTTTGCAAGAGGTATTCCTTGAAGATAATAATATAAAAACTCATACCAACATTTTGAAGTGTCTGTTACAGTTAATACAAGCACATTATCATCTACCACGCCATCCTGAGCCAATATTTTTTTGTTGTTATTAAAAAGTGCTGCGCCAACTCGTGGAAAAACAATACTTCCCTTTGGAAAAGGAAGAGCACCAATTTCTTCCATTGTAATGTCACTAATTGTGTTGATAGCATTCGTTAAGTATTTTGAGTTCGGGTTGAGGCCTATATCCGCAACTTTAAAATAGTTCCACTTCAAATTTTTCTTTCCCTGATATAACCTCGAAAATGTAAATCCTTGACTTACAGTTGCAATATCTTTCAAACAATATTTTTCAAATCGCTTTATTTTTCGTACACCTTCAGCTTTTCCATTATCTAACACCCTACGTTTCACCTCTCTTCAAAAACTCACAATTCTGTATTATTTTCAGCAGCCATCTTTATTCTTTTATTTCAAAGCTCTTAAATATGGGCTTCATTTTATTACATTCCTTCCAAAATGGAATGCACATTTCTTCCATAAATCCAGCAATTGGTGTCGCATCGATTGCTTTGGCTAAAGCATCACCGGTTTTAGTATAAACCGCACAACCAACAGGAAGGCCATTGGGCGGACTCAGATCAATCTTTTTTCCATAATAATTCGCAGTGGTGGACATTGTAGAAGATACTACATATCCTTCAAAAAAATCTCCCAAATTGGCTGCAACAAGACCAAGTTCTTGAAGATTCATAATTGAATCGAAAGTAATATTCCATTGTTCGTAATAAGAAAGTTTGTTATAAACTACAACAGGGGATATCGCATCACCCAGTTCAACAGACACACTTTTTAATGCTGTGAATGCCTCAGCATCACTCCTGTCCATCCTCGGAAGAATTTCTAACAGCGCTCTAGGCACACATCCCGGATGGTTACATTCATTCGCCAGAATTTTACCCCATATCAACTGAAATTCTTCTGTCGATACAAGACGAGCTTTATCCATAAACTGTGCCAGCCAGTCATCATCAATATTTTCTGGCTTTGCATCACTTTTCACAGATTGTATTGCAATAGATACAATATTCTCTTGGTTGCAGTACTCCCTAATAATCTTTTTTGAGTTACTGATCAATGCTGCTTTAAGCAGTGGATCCTTGTCGCTGTTTTGAATCTCTCCAATATAAGTGTTTACTGCTGTACGGCTTGGCGTATCACGATTTACACACCACCCCACTGCATGCTCAAGTTTATCCAGTAATGCAGTGACAACCCCACCTAGCGCAGTAGCAACTTCGCCGGCTCCTAAAAAATCCGTCAATGCTCCCATTTTTCCTTCCTCCTGCGAGTTACTTCTTGCAGTTGATAAGCTTTCATCAGCCATATTCTTGCTTTCCTTCCATAAGAAAGTATATCATACGCCAATGTACAATTTAAACAGCAATATTTCAGAATTTTTGTATCATAAATTGTGCGTTGCCTCATTTAAACATTTAGAGCCCCAGCTCATCCAAATACTTTTTCATCTGCTCCTGTACCTGCGCCAGTTCAGCTTCGATATCCGCAATATTTTTCTTCACCGCCTGAATATCTACCGGGTCTTCCTCTTCAAAAGTATCCACATAACGGGGAATGTTCAGATTGTAGTCGTTCTCCCGGATTTCATCCAGCGTCGCACGATAGCTGTATTTTGGCACGGTTTCACGCTTTTTATAGGCATCCACAATTTTCTGGATGTCCGTGTCTCGCAGAAGGTTCTGGTTTTTGCCCTTTTCGAAGTTGCCCTCTGCGGAAGCGTCGATGAACAGAACATTATCGACACCTCGGCTAATGCGATCCTTGCGGAACACCAGAATGCAGGCCGGAATACCCGTGCCATAAAACAGGTTGGCAGGCAGACCGATCACAGCATCCAGAAGGTTGTGTTCAACAATCTGGCGGCGAATTTTGCCCTCGCTCGCACCGCGGAACAGTACACCGTGGGGCAGCACGACAGCCATTCGGCCATGACTGCGGTCAAGGCTGTTGAGCATATGCAGAACAAAAGCATAATCACCCTTGGAAGATGGTGGAACGCCCCAATCAAAGCGCCCCCATGGGTCCAGAGAAGCGTTCATTTTTTCCGGCTTTTTCCCCTTGGCATCCAGAACCGTATTGGAAAGGAAGCCGCTGTCCCATTTGTCCAAACTGAATGGCGGGTTTGCCACAATGCACTGGAACAGCATCAGATTATCGTTTTCGATGTTCTGCGGATTGCTCAGGGTATCGCCCTGCCAGATGCGGGCATCGTCTACCTCGTGCAGGAACATATTCATCTTGCACAGAGCCCATGTCTGTGCGTTTAATTCCTGACCGTAAACTGCCACTTTTCCGTCCGGCACGCGCTTGCATGCCTTGAGCAGGAGACCACCGCTGCCGCAGGTCGGGTCATAGATACGGTCATTTTCCTGCGGATCTACCAATGCCGCTGCCAGTTCGGAGACCTTGCTCGGCGTAAAGAACTCTCCGCCTTTCTTGCCGGCGTCCGAAGCAAAGTTGCCGATCATATATTCGTAGGCGTCACCGATAATGTCAGAACCGTCCAGCGCAGAAGAACGCAGGTCAAGTCCGTGGAAGTCTTCCAGCAGGTTGCAGAGGGTCGCATTTTTTGCCTTGATGTCTGTACCAAAGTCCACATTGGAGTTGAAATCGATGGAGCGAAACACGTTCCGAAGCTTGCTGCTGTTATGATCTTCAAT
>DXUR01000269.1 GCA_019417795.1 Clostridiales bacterium
GGACGTTTTCCCGAAAAGGAGCCTTACAAAGCGGTGTGGTGTAAGAATTGAATAGGCGGATTGGTGTAGTAGGTACACCGAACCCCAAACGCAAAAATGCGGCAGCTATGTTGTGAAAATACAACGTAGCTGCCGCTTTTTGTTTCGTATAGAGATTTTATGCTGACAGGCAACTTCTCCTGTGGTTAAATCAATTTGTCGTTGGCAAGTGTCAAACACTCCTGATTTGGCATACGCCAAAATTTACGCCAATTTAGCGCAGTTCCTCAAGCAATGCCGTGCATCCTTCCAGTATATCCTGCCATGTGGCTTCAAAATCTCCCGTGAACCATGGGTCTGCCACTTCACGGGGATGATCCGTATGCGCCATCAGCAGCGAGACTTTATGCTGTGGGTCTCCGCCGACAAGCCGCAGGATGTCGCACAGATTACTTTCGTCCATGCCAATCAGATGATCATACCGTGCATAATCCAGCCGGGTCATCTGCCGGGCGGTCTTGCCGTTGCAGTCGATGCCATGTTCTGCCAGCTTCTGCCGTGCAGGAGGATAGACCGGATTTCCGATTTCCCATGCACTGGTGGCGGCTGATGCGATTTCAAATTGCTCGGATAGTCCTGCCTTGGACGTAAGGTCTTTCATCACATACTCCGCCATCGGGCTTCGGCAGATATTTCCGAGACAAATAAATAAGATCCTGGTCATGCCGGGTCGTTCTCCTTTTGGCTTACAAAAGCATAGCCGCCGTGGGTAGTGCGGATAAAGCTACCGCAGCCGGCCAGCTTCTTTCGCAGATTGGAAACGGTATTTGCCACGACCTTTAAGGTGTCGTCACAGTTTTGTCCCCACACAGCACGGAAAAGCTCTTCTTTTGAGAAGATTTGTCCTTCGTGGGAGGCAAGCATCAGCAGCAAATCGAACTCCAGTCGTGTAAGGGAGACTTTTCTGCCGTTGCACGACACTTCGTGGGTCATTCCGTCCAGTGTAAGCCCCGGAAGAACCAACTTCTCCCATGAATCAATGGATATTTGCTCTGCCTCGATGTGCTCTCGTTCCAGAAGCATCCGGATCTTCTGCTCCAATTCCGGGTCAGGCTGTCGGGTCTTTATAACGATCATGGCAAACTCCTGCGTGTATTTTACTCTGCGGCGGTATCCATTTCCCGGAGCAGGTTTACCATCTCGATGGCACTGACTGCACAGTCATAGCCTTTATTACCTGCTTTGGTGCCTGCCCGCTCGATGGCCTGTTCGATGTTTTCGGTGGTCAGAACACCAAAGAGGACGGGAACCCCGCTTTCCAGCGAGACCGTGGCAATGCCTTTGGAAACCTCATTGCACACATAGTCGTAATGGCTGGTAGAACCGCGAATCACGGCACCAAGGCAGATCACAGCATCATACTTTCCGCTTTTTGCCATTTTAGAGGCAACCAGTGGGATCTCAAAAGCACCCGGAACCCATGCAACATGAATATCAGCGTCCTGCACATCGTGCCGGAGCAGACCATCCATTGCTCCGCTCAGAAGTTTGGACGTGATAAATTCGTTGAAGCGGGCAGCTACGATACCGACCTTGATGTTCTGAGAAACCAGCTTACCTTCAAATGTTTTCATTTTTAAATACCTCTTTCGTTGTTAATATTCCAGAAGATGCCCCATCCGTGCCTGCTTCGTTTTCAGGTAAAACAGGTCATACGGGGTCGCCGTCATCTGAATGGGTACGCGCTCGGAGATCTCCAGCCCAAACTCGGAGAGCTGATATACTTTGTCCGGGTTATTGGTAAGCAGGCGCAGGCTTTTTACGCCAAGTTCCCGGAGAATCTGTGCGCCGAGATAATACTCCCGTTCATCTCCATGGAACCCCAGAGCGAGATTGGCTTCCAGCGTATCCATGCCCTGCTCCTGAAGTTCATAGGCACGCAGTTTGTTGATCAGACCGATGCCCCGGCCTTCCTGCCGCATATAGAGCAGGATACCCCGGCCTTCTTTTTCAATCTGCGTCATGGCAGCGGCCAGCTGCTGGCCGCAGTCACAACGCAAAGAGCCAAATGTATCTCCTGTCAGGCATTCCGAGTGGACGCGGCACAGAATATCCTTTCCATCGCCAATGTCACCTTTTACCAGTGCAATGTGATGCTCTCCGTTCAGGCGGCTCACAAAACCATAAGCTCTGAAGGTGCCATACTTGGTGGGCAGGTTCACCGCCGTCACCTGATCGACCAGTTTATCGTGACACTTGCGGTACTCCTGTAAATCACGGATGGTGATGAATTTGATCTGGAAACGCTCTGCCAGCTTTGCCAGTTCAGCGGTGCGCATCATCGTGCCATCCTCCCGCATGATCTCGCAGCACAGGCCGCATTCTTTCAGCCCTGCCAGACGGCACAGGTCAACCGTTGCTTCTGTGTGACCGCTGCGCTCCAGCACACCGTTCTTTTTTGCCAGAAGGGGGAACATATGGCCCGGTCTGCGGAAATCTTCTGCTTTTGCGTGATCGTCCACACAAGCCATCGCCGTAATGGAACGCTCTGCGGCAGAAATGCCCGTAGAAGTAGAAACGTGGTCGATGGACACCGTAAATGCCGTTTCATGGTTGTCGGTGTTATGCTGCACCATCTGCGGAAATTGCAGCTTCTGGACGAAAGCCTCGGACATCGGCATACAGATCAGACCTTTGCCGTGGGTCGCCATAAAGTTGATGTTTTCGGTGGTGGCAAATTCGGCAGCACAGATGAAGTCCCCCTCGTTTTCACGGTCGGGGTCATCCGTTACCAGAATGATTTTTCCTTGCTTCAGGTCTTGCAAAGCTTCGGGAATGGTATTGAAGTTCATCGTAAACTCTCCTTAAAAGCCGCAGCGCAGCAGCATTTCTTTTGTGAGCGTGTTTTGCTTCGGTGTTTCTGATGGAAGCAGCCTCTCGATATATTTTCCAACAACATCGGTTTCCAAATTGACAAAATCCCCTTTGTGCCGTTGGTTCAGGTTCGTCTGACGGACGGTGTGCGGTATCGTGGACACGGAAAAGCCCGTAGGTTCCACCGCAGCCACGGTCAGGCTGATACCGTCTATTGTGATAGAGCCTTTTTCAACGACATAGCGAAGGATCGCAGAATCTGCATGAATGGTGTACCAGATAGCCGTATCGTCTTTTCGGATATTAGCAATGCGTCCGACGCCATCCACATGGCCTGCTACGATGTGTCCGCCAAAACGTCCGTTGGCCGGCATGGCACGTTCCAGATTGACAGCACTTCCAACGGTGAGCTGTGCAAGTGCAGAGCGGTTCAAGGTCTCGTGCATGACATCCGCAGCAAAGCTATCCGGGAAGAGCTGCCTGACGGTCAGACAGATGCCGTTGACGGCGATGCTGTCGCCGATCCTGGTTTCTTCCAGAACCGTTTTTGCACGAACAGTCAGTACGGCGGAATGCTGTCCCCGATTGATGGATTTTATTGTTCCGACTTCTTCCACGATTCCGGTAAACACGGGTACTCCACCTCACTTTCGATCAGGAAATCTTCGCCAAGCTGTTCCAATCGGCTGTTCTTCAGGCGGAATGCAGCATCCGGAAGCGGGACACCTGCACCCTCAATGGGTGCTTTGGCATCCCTTCCTCCGAACAGCTTCGGGGCGATGTAAGCCTGTACCTGCTGCACGATGCCGCTTTCCAGTGCAGACCAGTTCAAGGTTCCGCCGCCTTCCAGCAGAATGCTGTCGATCTGCTCCTGCCCCAGCTGTTCCATCAGTTGCGGAAGATTCACATGACCGCATTGCTCTTCCAGACAAAGGACTCGGCACCCGGTCTGTTGATATGCCGCCTGCTTCTCTGGGTCGCCGCAGCAGGTCGCAAGAATGGTGGGGACCTGTTTGGCGGTCATGACCACCTGTGATTGCAGCGGTGTCCGCAAATGTGTATCACAGATGATCCGGACGGGATCACGGCCACCCTCTATCCGGCAGGTCAGCAGCGGGTCATCTGCCAGAATGGTTCCGACTCCCACCATAATGCCGCGGAATCGGTGTCGCTGCCGTTGAACATGATTCCGGGCAATTTCCCCGGTGATCCATTTGGAAGCGCCTGTGTATGTGGCGATTTTTCCGTCCATCGTCATGGCGTATTTCATGGAAACGAAGGGGCGTTTTGTGGTGATATAGTGGAAGAACACCTTGTTCAGCGCATCGCATTCCTCTTGCAGAACATTTTCGGTCACATCTATGCCGTGTGCGCGCAGGATTGCAATTCCTTTTCCGGCTACCAGCGGATTCGGGTCAGCGGAACCCACGACCACCCGGTGAATGCACGCGTCCAGAATCGCATCCACGCAGGGCGGCTGCTTTCCGTAATGGCAGCACGGCTCCAATGTCACATACATGGTCGCTCCCTGCGGATCTTCGGTGCAGGATGCCAGCGCATTGCGCTCCGCATGAGCCTGACCGTATTTCTGGTGCCAGCCCTGTCCGATGATCCTGCCCTCTTTTACGACCACGGCACCCACCATCGGGTTGGGCGATGTCCACCCGCAGCCCTTTTTTGCAAGCTGCAAAGCCAGACGCATATAGTCTTTGTCGTTCATCGTGTTGCCTCCAAAAGAAAAAGCCCTGAACAAAAACGTTCAGGGCAAGCCGAAAAAACACAAGGGATCCTTGTGCAAAAAAGAAAGCTCCAGAATGCAAACGCATCCCAGAGCAGCCTCCACAAGCGCAGGACCGTACGGGTTCTGCACTTGATATCTTCTTTCATCCAGACTGTACTGTCGGCTTCGGAGTTTCACCGAATCATGCCT
>DXUR01000027.1 GCA_019417795.1 Clostridiales bacterium
GCGTATCAACGCCAGCGGTCAGCACCAGCACACCATCCGGCAGTTCCGCAGGGTATTCCTCCCTGCGGCCAAGCATGGTGTCCTCGTCCTGCACATCGCCGCGATCTTCCCACAGCAGCCCCAGACGGGTGTTGTAGACAACCTGCATCTTCTTGGTATCGCCCAGGGCATTCAGGTATTTCAGCACGGTATCTTTCCATGCTGCCCACTGCGAAACAAAGCTGTTCAGCCAAAAGCTGCGGATACCGTTCTCATAGGCGGCGGGATTTTCCGCTTGCCAGTGAGCTGGTGCCCGCTTCATGGTCACTTCGTCCGAAATGCAGGCGCACTCCGGGCAGAGATACCACACGTCCTTGACCTTGTAGGTTTTCTCTCCGTGGGTTTCGATGGTGTCATACTCGTACCGAATATCTTCCCAACGCAGTTCATGGAATCCCTTGCAGTGCGGGCACTGGGATACCCAGCGCTCCATCGTGCCCTTGACGTAGGACTTGGCAATGGCACTGTGTCCCTTGATGGTGGGTGTGCTGACTTCCACAGCCTTTGCGTTGTAGAAAGTGGTCTGCCGGGCCATTGCCAGTTCCCAAGGGTCGCCCTCTGTGCCGGCACTCACTGCCCAGCGGTCACGCTCGTCACCCAGCACATAGCGGATGGGCTTTGATGCCAGAGCGTGCGCCTCGGTAGATCCGCACATGGTCAGGATGCCGCCGGGATAACTTTTCTGCAAAATCGTGTTGCCGCTGTCCCGGCTCTTTTTCTCCGCGACCTTGGCCCGCAGTGTAGGGCAGTCTCGTATCATGGGGGCGATACGGAGCTTGCTGTACTCCTTGGCATCCGTCATTTGGGGATGGATGAAAAGAATACTGCCGGGGTCAACGTCAATGGTGCGGCCTATGACATTGTTTTCAAACTCCGACTTGCCGACCTGTGAGGACGCAACGACAACGATATGATGGATGCGCGGGTCGGAGAATGCGTCCATGATCTCCACCAGATAGGGCGTGCGGCTGTTACGCCAGCGGCCCTGCTCGGCAGACGCTTCCGGGGACAGGACGCGGTTTTGTGTGGCCCACTCGCTCACGGACACATTGGGCGGGGGCCGGATAGCTGCCACCAGCTTTGACACCAGAGCATTCAGACGGTCAACCGCTGCATTCTCACTCATCGTCGTCACCAGCCAGCTTTTCAGCCCACGCCTTGCGTTCACGGACATGGGCCTCATACTTTGCCGGGTCGTAACGGAACATGGCGATTTCCTCGGCTATCTGATTCACCTCGCCACGCATATACTCTGCCACCTCTGCCGGGTCAGACAGAGCAGCCGCATTGATGGCAACACGGCTGGGCAGCGCCATCAGCGCACCCCGGACGGTGTAGATAAGCTCAGAGGTCATAGCGGCCACATCCTCACTGCGGTGCATCTGCCCGGACAGCTCTTTTGCCTCAGCTTGAGCGATTTTCGCTTTGCTGGCTTTGAGCGTAGCTTCTGCTTTCTGCTTGATGTGGTCCAGCTTTTTGGCCTCTGCCGCTTCCTCTTTGGTCAGCCCGCCACGGGCAGTGCTGGCATTGTAGGCCTGCACTGCGTCACCAAGGACAAATTTTCCTCGACTGACGGTGGTGAGCACCCCATCCTGTGTGAGCTGCTGCACCCTGCGGTTCGTGATGCCCAGCACGGCGGCCAGTTGGGTGGTGGTCACAGTCATGTCAGCAACTCTTTCTTTTGTCGGCATTCAGAAACCACCTCCTTTTTTGTAAAACTCTTTGGAAAATCACAGCGAAGTCATTATACAAACCGTAACGAAATGACTGATTTTTCCCTCACTAACTAGCTTGGTTTCGGGGTCGACGAGCCCGCTCAGTGTGGGGCACCCCCGTCACAGTACCTTTTCGTCACCGAACGAGCCATCGTCGGCCCGCTCCTGTCCGCTGTTGGGCGGATGCAGAAAGGCTTCGACCACAGCAGGGTCATACTCGATGGTACACTCGATGCTGTCCATAGGGACGCTGGGACAGGCGTATACGGTTACGGTGTTCATGGTGTCGTGCTCCTTTCAGCAGGGAATGCTCACGCTTTGAATCTTCCTATAGGCATCCAGACGCAGCTCCTTCTTGTCACCGTCGTAGGTTGCCTCGTAGTACATACAGTCAGGGACGGTGGTGGACAGCCAAGCCTTGTTGTTCTGAAGGGTGCTGCCGCACCAGAGTACGCACACGTCTTTCACGCCGATCTTCTGGAGATGTGCCAGCTCAGCGTTTGCATTATAGAGGCTGGCGACGGCAGCAATGGCGGATGCCACAAAATCATAGTAGTCCATAGTGATGATTCCTTTCCTCGAGATAAAGCCCCTGCCAGCATGAGCGCTGGCAAGGACGATTTCATACGCTGCGGATGACCTGAGCCTTGGAGTATGTGTCGTGGCCCTTGGTCATCATGTTCAGGAAATCGTCTTTGGTAAAGCCGGACAGGCGGAAGATTTCTTCGGGCTTCATGCCCAGCTGCTTGCCGATTTCCTCCACGGTCTTGCCCTCGTCAATGAGTTTCTTGACAATGGCTTTCATCGGCTCCAACAGGTGGGTGCCACGGGCACGGTTGTGGGTTATGGTGCCGTATACGTCGGCGCTCTCGTCGCCGTGGTGGTCTACGACTACGACCGGCACTTTGCCGCCCAGCAGGGACAGCAGCGGCTCCCGGCCCGATACAGTCCAGCGATGGAAGCCGTCAATGATGGTGCCGTCAGGGCGTACCACGATGGGCAGTGTCCAGCCGTTGGTCAGGATAGACTGGATAAGCAGCTTCAGGTTTTCCTCGCTGACCTTGTTGGGGTTGTAGTCGTTGGCGTGAATAGTGTTGCGGTCTACCCACTGGAGGGATGCCAGCGGGGCGAATACATCAATGCTTTCCATGGTTCTGCTCCTCCTTGATGCGGGCGTTGTGGTCGTTGTAGATGGTGGTCCAGAGAATGCGCAGGATACGCATTTTGGGGTCTCCGTACAACAGGCCCTCGTACATGGTCTTGTAGTGCTTCTGCTCAGCGATGCCGTAGGTCTTGATGAACAGGCCACGCCAGTGCTCGATGTGGGACAGGGTGTCCTTGGCGATGGTGTAGCGCTCCGGGTGCAGGAACAGAAGGTCTTTGCAGAGGGCTTTATAGTCCTTTTTCTCGGATTCTTCTTCCAGCTCCCCACGCTTGCGGGTGGTGCGCCGGAACATTTCAGAATCCCAGTAGAGCAGAACGAGGTAGGCATTGGGTTCTCGCCGCTGGATGCGCTCCCACAGGTCGTTGTCCGTTTCAGCTATCCAACGGAGGCCCTGTGTGCCGCAGTCACCGAAGAATGCGCACAGCCGGAGGGCATTCTTTCGGACACCTGCCTCATAGAGCCTCATGTAGATCTCAGGAAATTCAAGGTTTCGCTCCTTGATGTACAGCCACACATCGGAGTCCTTCCAGTCGTAGATGGGATAGAACTTGCCGCCGCGGGTGATGCGCTCCATTTTGGTGTTGGCAATGCACTTGAAGCGGGTCAGGCTTTCCGCCGTGCGCAGACCGACAAGCTGGATGCCGTCAGAAAACGCCTTGGAGCAGAACGTCTGGTAGTTCATTTCCCCTGCATAGTGGAGGTAGGGACTGTACATGATGGCAAAATCGGGCGGTTTGCGCATCCAGACATCTTCCTTGCCCGGCTCCCACGTTATCCACGATTCGGAGCTGGACAGGTGGTCAATGACGGACACCTGCTTGAACGGCAGGCAAAACCACAAGAATTTTGCGCCGACCGACAGAAAGTTGCGCCGCCAGCGGTATGCTGCATCGACCATCGAGGGGTAAAGCCCCTCCTCGTCGATGAACGTCACCGTCAGCTGCTTGGGGTCCAGCTCACCGGAGAGAATCATTTCATAAACGAGGTTGGCCATGCACAGGCTATCCTTGCCGGAAGAAAAGCTCAGGTAGATTTTGCAGCCGTTGGCGAACACATTTCGGATGCGGATCTTCGCAGCCTGCAACACGTTCAGGTTGCTTTCCACTACTTTCACAGGCATATCAGCTCACCACACTTCGGGCAGCGGATGTACCGGTGCTGCTCTGCGCCGCTGGCCGCCTCAGGAACAGCGGTTTCCGGCTCGGTAGGTGTAGACACCTCCAACACCGGGGAGGGCTGCTGCGGAGGCTCGGAGACGGTGGACACGGGCTGTGGGTCGGGCGGCGCTACCGGATAGGTAGGCGCTGCTGCATAGGGGACGTGTTCCTCATTCTGCTGGCGGTTGATGGACGAAATCTCGCTCTCCGGGAATTCTCCGTAGGAGCCAATCATTTCGTCCGCTTCATCCTCGGTGCTGTTCAGCATTTCCAGCAGATCGGCATCCCAGCCCGGGACATCCACATCACCGTCCAGCTCCTTGACCAGTTCCTCGATGGCATCCACATCAGTGAATCCCAGCTCATAGACCTTGTTGTCGGCCATCATGAGCTTTTTCTTCTGAACATCGGTCAGGCCGACCATGACATAGCAGTCACAGGTTTCCCGGCCCATGCGGAGCAGCGCTTCATACAGACCGTTACCGGCGATGATCTCACCGTCCTCGGCCACGACCAGCGGCTTGACCTGCCCGAACATTTCAATGCTGCGGATGTACTCGGTCAACTGCTTCTCGGAATGCCGGCGGATGTTGTGGGCGGGCTTGTGCAGCTCGGACAGCTTCTTTACCGTGATTTTCATCGTGCATCCTCCTTTCGGTCAGAAACGAGGTGCAGGACCACGGAGGCCAGCAGCACAAAGATGATGATGTACACCCGAAGCTCGCTCATCAGCGTCCAGATGCCCATGACACCCAGCGGGATCACGAGCTGCCACGAGGTAACAGTGAGCACGTCAATGAGAAAGCCGATGTTCTCACCGAACACCAGATACTCCGAATAGAGGTAGGTGGACAGCGAGGACAGCGCAATGATGGTGATCAGGATAGCCTTGAGCGTGTTCAGCAGTGGGCTGAAATTGACCCATGTGAGCAGCGCAGCCAGCACCATGTAGACACCGAACATCACGCCAGCCAGAACAAAGGACTTTTTCATGTTGCCGTGCTGGGTGCCATCTTCATTTTTGTCGTTGTAGGAGAACAGCGAGTAGTAGTACGGATAAGTGAACGGGCCGGGCAGCAGCAGGAAGCCTTTGTAGAGGCCCGTCTGGATACCGGCAGCAGTCAGGCCGGGGTCGATGTTGACGAATGCACCGTGGGTGTATACCAGCGCGGCAATGACAACGACTGCCAGCAGACCGTAAACAACCACCCATGAAAAGCCATCAGACAGGACGTTCCGAATCATGCCCTCTTTCAGAAGCATAAACAGGAACACAAGGCAGGTGCCGTAGACAATCAATGTGCCTCCGGTGGTGCCGATCGGCGTGTCGCCGAAGATCTCATAGATGCCGGACATCTGCGTCCATGTCTGGAACACGGTCAAAAAGCCGATGAAGTAGAACATCACCTTGCTCTGCATGATGCGCCGGACGGTCGGGATGTACTCCGCAAACAGACCGAAGAAGATACAGGCCAGCGAGTTGAAAACCGCCCAGATGATAGCCGCAGCAGCGCCGTTGTTGATGGCCAGCGTGCGGAAGTTCATCAGGGAGCCGACTCCTGCCCATGATGCAACGATGGAACAGGCGTAGAAAATGGTGGGGTTTGCCTTGAATTTTGCCTTGATTTTCTGATACATGGAAAATCTCCTTCTTTGTGACTGGGCACGGCGAAATGCCCAGCTGCAGCACCTCGGCTTTTCGGGGTGCTACGGTGATGCCGCACGCAAAGGAGCAACGTGCGGCCCGGAATCCTCCTTTCAGGCAATAAAATAGCGGCACCCACCGGGAATGGTGAGCACCGCTTGGCTTGATTTGAATTTTGCATCCTAATCATATCACTCAGAGCGTCCGTTGTCATCTGAATCCATCGGTAAGCTTCGGCATCCATCCGAAACCATCCGACAACGTCCGACAGCGAGTGAAACCATCCCCTTGATTCTCAACGATTTCCACTTTGAATTCAACTTTTCAGGGGGTAAAAGTTAAATTCATTTCAATTTTGAGCTGATTTTGTGTGGATTTCAGTTTTGGGGCAAAAATAAAAAGCCCCGCAAATGCAGGGCTTATCGGTCAGTTTTTGTTGAGGTAGTTGTATGCCATCCGGCTGACCCCATCTTCGGTATATCCTTTTCCCAGAACTCCGGCAACTTCGGCCCATGAGTAGCAGCGGATAAACCGCAGTCTGAAAACCAGATACATCCGAGCATCCACAATGCTCTTGCAGTAGGCTTCGACTTTGGGCTTTTCCTGCGCTGCCAGCTCTTCCAGCCAGCGGATGCGCTCGTCCATGTCGGCCAACTCTACAGCCAGATCTCCGACTTTATCCCGGACACCCGGCGTGTGGGGCATCCCGGTCAGTTGTGGGGAGGCGGGAGTGATTCTTTGTCGCAGTCGCTCCAAGGCTTCACGGTCTTTTTCGAGGGTCATCTGAATGTCATAGTACTTGGACAATTCCTGTAATGTCACAACCTACCTCCGTCATAATTCAGCTGCCGTTTTGCAACGGTGCTTCTGTTATTTTATCACATTTTGCCGTTGGAAGATAGACAGGAAACCCAGAAATTATGTGGTCCGCTCCAATTTTGCACAATCCCGGCACCTTGTAGGTCTGGCCGTGCGAATCGATGCGCCAGATGGGCGGGTCGAGAGGAATGTAATGCGCACAAGACATACAGTTCATTCGTCCACCCTCTCGATTTTCGGGTACGGTTCCCGGCCCAGAGGGACAGGCCCATGAGAGCGATATGTGGTGCCGGGTGCCTCTTTTTTATCCTCTGGTGCATCAAGCCACTGCTGGTGCTCGATGGCGTGTACAATGTCGATACACGTTCCCCATGAATCGTGCTGCCGTCCACGGTAGCCACGCGGCGGGAAAGCCATTTTGTAGGCGGTATCAAACAAATTTCTGATGTTGCTGCACCGCTTTTGAAGAACGGTATCGTAAGTGTACTTTCCGGTGAGAGCTTTGACGCGGGGTATGCCGTCATACGCCAGATCTTCAGCTAAATCATCGAACTGCCCCATGCGCAGCCTCATGTACTCGTCCACAGCCAGGCCGATGACGCGCAGCTGTTCTTCCGAGATCTCAATGCGGTACTTCATTTTCATCGTCCTTTTCCGTTTTTCTCATGCCCAAGAAATCACCCATCCCGTAGCTTCCGTCCTTGCAGCTGTGAAATTCAAACTGTGTTGGCGCGTTTGGAGATTCAAACTGCGGGGTGATGCCAGAAGATTCGAGGACTGTATACATAGTGGCCGTGGCTGCCGTGTCCTTGTCGCCTGTTCCAGAATGACAGAATTCTTTTCCGCAGAGGCGGCATTTATAGATTGCCATGTACATTTCCATCTGTTTGCTTACCTCCTTCGTATTCGCCGGACAGCACCAGAGCCATGGCCTCACAGATGATGGTTACCTTGACCCGTTCAAGGTTTTCCCATGACAGGTCTTTCGGCCTGTCCTTGCGCTGCCCGGCGGTCTTCTGCATCAGCATCTGACGCAGTTCCATGCAGGCCTCTTTGAGAGCCGGGTAGTTGGCTTTCAGCCCGCCCATCTGCATAAAGCTCCACATGGTATCCAGCATCGGGTTTTCCCATGGTTCAGGCTTTACCATCGGCAACCTCCTGCGCAATGCGATCACGGGTGCGCTGCACCTTGTAGGATTTTATTTCCCGAATTTCCTCGATTGAAATGCCAAACCGTTTGACCAGCCAATCCAGATAGGAGGTCAAGTCTCCGATTGCGAGTTCGAGGGAGTGCTTTGCGGCATTGCGCTTGCTCGTGGATGCCTCCAAATCTGCACGGCGCAGCTTGTTGATGCTCTTGATTGGCGCAGCCAAGAACCAAAAGCACATCCGGGCATCGTGTTCTTCATGTGCGGCGGCGTATCTCTTGATGACATCCCTGTCCAACGTCAGCAGATATTCCATCTGCTCCACCATAACCTCTACGTCAGCCATTTCTTCGGCAACGTGCTTGGGGTCGCACTCAGCAACTGCCTGAATCAACTCTGCCAGTTCCTCCGTGAAGTGGTTCATCTGGAGCTGCGCTCCGTAGTGGGCGGCACTTTTCAGGTTCAGTTCAGAAATTTCCTTGTCAGACATTATCGCTTTCCTCCTTTATCTGTCGGAATGTCACTTCCTCGTTTTTCTCCCAGTCGTAAATCAGGCAGAGAGTGTCAGTGCCGGGCACAGTATCTTTCAAACCGTCCATTTGCCAGATGTTCCATGAGATCCTTGTTGCAACCGCTATGGCCCAGCTTGCGCTTATTGGAAATCCCAGCTTTTCAATCCAGTTTTCGGTGAATGTCAAGAACAGATTCACCCTTGCCAAAAGCAGATTGTCGCCCTGATACTCATATCCATAAACCGACTGATATGCGCTTGACACAAGTGCTTTCCACTGGAATTTATGGGTTGCGTTCTCCTGAATCACCCTCAGCTTTCTGTCCAGAATGCCAACGCGGTCAGGGATTGCGACAGGCTCTCCTGTGGTGGGGTCATATCTGCTTGTGAGGAACGGAGCCTCGCCGCAGGTGATCTCCAAACACCGCTCATGTACAAACTGTTCCCAGTTGCCTTTGTTCAGTTTCTGCTCGGCGTGGTCGGCCATTTTTTTGACCACCCACAGCGGGGTGAAAACTTCGGCCTTGCCTTTTGTGCGTTTTTTCTGCTCGGACAGCCGCTTCTGGACGCGGGGCATAAGCTTAATTCTGTCAAGCTGCTCTATCGTGATCTCTCCCATTGGTCCGCAGTCCACATTGGGTGGCGGGTCTGTTGCCCAGATGATATTCTTCCCAGTGGTCTGGTCTTTCAGGAGAATCGGCAGGACCAGCCGGAGAATCGGTTCGGAAAAGTCAATTAGTTTTTCCATTGGTCAGCCCTCACCATGATTTTGTTTTCTTCTTTCAGCCAGTCCTTGACGCAGTGGAAACAGTGCTCGCGGGTCTGGCAACGCTCCGGATCACGATGCTGAATAAGGCCGCAGATGCCCGGTGTCATGTTCTCCGTGATGTCCTCGTCCGTCATGGAGCGGATAAAATCACCGTTCGTCATACTCGCCCTCCTCACAGGCTTTTCGGCAAGCCTCGCATTTCTTGTACGGCTGCTCAAGCCAGCAGTCGAACAACAAGCATTTGGGTTTTCTGTATTCCGGTGGAGCCTTTCGTCCATGGGTTTGAGTGCGAAGCGCATGGTACTTACACACATCTTTTCCGTAATAATCCCCACCGAATGTACATTTTCCGCGTTCCGGCGAAACCTCGTGCTCAACTGTGATGATTTTCATTTCGCTACCTCCGGCGGCTCCAGCAGCGGTGCCCACAGCTTCACATGCCCGTAGTGGCCATCCTCTGCACGGTGGCCATCCTCAATGTGCCACGTCCCGTTTTCGACCCAGCCTTTCATGGTGTGGCCGCTCTCGCAGCACACCCATACGATGTCGCTTATCACGGCGCAGTGCTTTTCGCCGGCGCATTCCCAGCTTTCTTCATGGGCGATTGGCGGGTTCTTGGCATCATGCCATGACATCTGGCGCACAAAGTCAACGACCATCTGGCTGGCCTCGTGCAGGGCTTTGGCAGCAGCGTCTTTGCCTTTGAAGCCGTTGTAATATTCAATCTCGGCCAGAGCGTCCAAATCCGTTGCCGGGTCGATGAGGCGGCAGGCTTCCTCAAGGGTCATTCGATGTACCTCCGCTTGTCCTTGTCCCAGTGCAACGTGATGGGATTGCCGCACTTGCAGGGGATGGTGATTTCCAAATCCTCGATGTTGGTCTGGCCTTTGGCGTGCAGCCCGCAGCACCCACACTCAAACTCATAGTGGGCAAGCCCACGTTCAAGCGAGATCGTGGCCCCGCAGCGGCAGCCGATGGACATCTGCGAAACGTGGAGGTATGTACCGAACTCCTTACCGCAGCAGGGGCAGCGCAGCCGCAGCAGCCCCCATGCGCCGACTTCCGGCGGGCGGTTATTCCTGTTCTTCCTCATGGGAGGCTCCTTTCTGTGTCTGGAAATGAATCACTTCACGGAAAAGCAATTCGTTTTTCTGCTCTGATTCGGCCATGAAGTTGATATACTCCCGGAACAGAGCACGGTCGTGCTGCTGGCGGCTGGTTTCGCCCAGCAGCGCCCCGATGGACACGCCAACGGCCAGCAGCGCAATGTTGATGAAAAACTGGTCAGGCATCGGTATCACCCAGCACTTTCTCGATGAGGTCAAAGACCATTTCCCGGTCTTCGGTGCTCAGAAAGTCGGCAGCCACAATTTCAAATTTGAGGCGGTCTGCATATTCTTTTAAGTCGTCCATGGGTTACTCCTTCCCCAGTGCGGCGAGGATCTCGTTGCCCTTGTCCAGCAGTTCATCCCGCCGCTTTTTCTGCTCAGCCTCCAGCTTTTCCATTTCAGCCTGATACTTTTTCAGCGTTCCCGGCCGGAAATGCTTAGTCTGGCCCAGCTTGATTTTTGCGGCGATGGCCTTATGCCTCTGGATGGTCTGGCGCAGCTCGGTGTCCGTGGTCAGAATCTGGTAGCGATGGTGGCAGCCAGGGCAGGTGAAATACTGCACCATGTAGTCGCCGCTCCATGTGGCGCGGATGCCGGCGGTCTGGATGCTGAACGGCGTACCGCAGCGGTCACACTTTACAAGGTCGGTCATTCGCCATACTCCTTTCTGCACAGCTGGAACGCATTGCAGTGGTCATCGCAAGTTTTGCAGCACTTGTCGCATTCAGGGTGAGCAGCTTTGCACTTATCACAGGGTGTGTCCGCTTTGCTGCCGGATCCATACACTGCAAAAAGCTGGTGGGTGCCGTTCTGCAAGGCCTTTTCGTCATCGGCCATTTCATAGCCGAGGGCGGTCAGCAGTTCATAGGTGCTGTCGAGGTCGTCATTTTTGCGGTGAACGAACTTGCTTGCACCTGTCGGTCCATTCCATTCCGTGCTCCAATAGCCCTCACGACTACCGTCCGTCGCATCGAAGGCAACCGCCAAGAGAATCTTCTCCGGCTCGGTATCGTAAGCGTTGAACATTTTCAGGGCATCTTCCAATTCCGTGTCTTCCCGAATCTGCTCATCCAGACCGATGCCGAGCAGCCGCAACACGTTTTCGTCATCCTCCATGTGCCGATATTCGGTCAGAATCGGGGTGGAATAAGCCAAGATTTCCGGCAGGTGCTTTTTGCACTCCGCGGGAGTCAAGTCCTTCACGAAGTCCCAGCGCAGCTCGTACATGAGCTTCGTAACAGCGGCAAACTGTTCTCTCGCAAGCTGCTCGGTGGCTCTTGCGGCCTCCCTCGCCGAGTTGCTGGCATCCTCGGCTTCCGTATCGCGAGGTTTATACAGGTCAATCTGATTTTCACTGACCTTATAGACATAAGCAATCTTGTCGGCATCTTCCGGCATGACGACTTCCTTTTTTGTGCCCCACTTTCCGTACGCATTTACATGCTCATGCGTCTGGTAGGAGGCCTGCGAATCTTCCGTAGCGAATTTTTTCAGCTGCTCAATCCATTCGGCCTTTTGGTGCTGCCATTTTTGCTGCTCCAGCGCATCCTGCATGGCCCGGTTGAAGTTCTGCGTACCGAGGGTCTCCAATACCCGGTTTCGGGCTTCCAAGTCCTCGATTTTGTCCAGCTGGGCGAAATCGGACAGGGTGGCACCGCGCTTTTCGGCTTTCTTGAAGCTGTCGCGGTTCAGTTCCAGCAGCTTGATGCGCCGCCGGATAGTGGACTGGGAGAACCCCGACTTGTCGGAGATCTGCTCCACTGTCTGCCCGAAGTCCATCATCATCTGGAAGCCCTGCGCCTGTTCGTAGACGGTGAGGTCTGACCGCTGCATATTCTCAATCATCATGGTCTGCATCTGCTCCCGCTCGTCCATCTCCACGATGGCGCAGGGCAGTTCGTACAGTCCTGCCTGCTGCGCTGCTGCTGCCCGGCGGTGGCCGATGATGATGGTGTAGTCCTCACTGGACCACACAGCCTTGGGTGTCCATGCTGCCGCTGCTGCGGCTGCATCCCCACCCTCGTCAACGCACTTTGCGATGTACTCCCGGCTGTTGAGGTAGTGGCCGGGAATGACGGTCAGGTTCTGGTATACGCCGTTTTCCTTGATGCTGGCGGCAAGCTCGGACAGGTCGCCCAGTTCCTTGCGGGGGTTATCGGGGTGAGGGTACAGCTGCCGGATAGGGATGTAAGTAATGTCTGCCATAGGGATACTCCTTTCTTATTTCGGGTTAGAAAAACGTGAGCTGCCCGGTTTTGGTTTCGTTAAGAGGCTCGTTTTCCGGGGCTTTAGGCTCATTTTTGATAGATTTTTGCAAATTTGCGGGCTTAATATCGGATTTTTCGATTTTTGCAGGTTCGCCTTTCGGTTCAAACAGCAGGTTCATCTGCGCTATCTGGCGGCGCATATACCACACATCGGTTGAGAAAAGCGGCATATACCAGATGCGGTTTTGTGGTCCTGCGGGCAGCAATCCGCGGCTGTCGTAGGCCGTTGCCGGGTTCACGAGTGTGTCACCGATGACTACATATCCAGCGCAGCCCATGAAGCTGCACTGGATGTAGCACATCAGCCCAACGATGAAGTCAATGTCTTGGGCTATGACAAGGACTTTGTTGTGGTAGCAGATATTCCGTCTTTTGCAGACGTTCAAAAAGGCAAGCAGCGTGGCGCCAGCTCCACAGGCCGGGTCAGATACCGAGATAAAGCCCTCCATGTCCGGGTGCAGCTTCGGGTCAAACGTGATCTCGGCCATGCAGCGGCACACATCGTAGGGGGTGAAGAACTGCCCGGCGTGGTCATTGCCCAGCTCACACATCATGTACAAGGAGCCGAGGAAATCTTGGTCGGGGTTCTGTTCCATGCCCATGACCACCTCGGCCAGCATTTCGGCCATGCCGTCCCGCTCTTTGGCGGAGTATTTGGAAATGATGGTCTGATACATCTTGGTGCGCTCCGTGGCGTTTACCTTGTCCGTGCTGTTTGAGATCTCAATAGCGGTCAGGGTGACGAAATCCTCCCAAATCTCCCAGCGGCTATGTTTTCCGGTCAGGCCATTGAAGATTTTGAGGAAATTCTTCTGGTGGTCGTCCCGGATGCTGCGCGTTACTGCTGCCTTTGCCATGGATTATTCCTCCTCGCTGTCTGCCTTGGCGAGGTAGTAGCGGCCATCGTAGAAGTCAATCACGCCGGCCGTTTCCAGTTCATCCAGCAGGGCGATGGCCTTTTCTGCGGTCACACCCATCTGCTGTTCCAGCAGGGCCTGCGTGATGCCGTCGTTCTGCCGGGCAATCTCGGTGGCCTTTGCCAGCTCGTCCTCTGCGGGCGCTTCGGCCTCGGCATCGTCTGCATCATCGGTATCATCCTCGATTTCTTCCAGCTTTTCGGCATCCGGGGGCAGGTCGGGAGCCTTTTCCTCAGGCTCCTTTGCGGTGGTTTCAGGAATTTCCGGCATCTTCCCGCCGATGGCTTTCAGCCGGCCGCTCTCAATCAGCTCACGGAAGAAGAACTGGCAGTAGTAGGAGTGCATATTCTTGAAGATGTTCTTGATTTTGCCGAACAGGGCATCCTCAATGGTGAAGGTCTTGCTCATGCGGTAGACCAGCACACCATCCTTCATGGTGAACAGGAGGTAGGCATCCGGGGAGATGTAGCTGTCCTCGCTGGCGGTTTCCAGCATGGACATCTGTTCGCCCACACCCTTGATGGGGCGGATAATCAGCTTGATGGGGTAGCTGTTCTTGATGAACGTGTAGGTAAGGTCGTGCGCCTCGCAGATGTTCTTCAGCTTGGTGCGCTGGGCGGCGAACTTAGAGGCTTCGTTTTCGTAGCTATCCATGGTATGTGCTCCTTTCAAGTAGCAGAAAAATGATAATCGTTATCCCGGTTCTCAATGGCGGTCAGACCCACAGCGTAGGCTGCCCACACATCGGCTTTGAAGCCGTAAAAGAAATCCGGGTTCTTTTTTGTACCACGGCCATTTTTGAGGTCGTGGTCTGCGAATCGGTCAATGAGTGCCCGCCGGATGGCGGCATCATTGGCGCGGGTGTTGTGGCAGATGTGTCGCTTTTCTTCGATTCGGCACAGCAGCCGTACCGGGCAGCAGGCGTTCAGGGCTTGGTAGAAGCGGCCGATCCAGAGGACGGTATCGAATACCTCCCGGCCTACAGACATTCCGTAGGAGGCCACCATCTCGATGACCGCCCACCGCCAGCCCTGCTCCGTGGCAGAGGCCAGCTTCCGCAGCAGCTCGGCGTTGTCAACCTTGCCGAATTCCAGCGGGCGCAGGGTGTTGCGATCGATAACGCAGTAGCCAGACTGGGCATTGCCGGGGTCAATGGCGATAATCGGGCAAGTGCTCACAGGTACGACCTCCCGAACTCCTGCCGGAACTTCTCCTCCGGCCACCCGTAATGCTCCATAGCCTTTTTCTGCGCCCACTTTTTCAAGCGGAGATCTTCGTCATGGTTGCGGTGGATGGCGTTCGGGCCGTTCTGGTGACACCACGGGCAGAGATTCGCCCACAGCCCCAAGCGCTTGCTCTTATCCCGGTATGGCCCATAAAAGACCTCGTGCCGGGCCGTGTGGTATCGCCCGCAAATCAGGCAGGTGGGCTGCTGGTTGAGGATGCTGGGTGCATAGCCGTTGCTGTCCAGTTTGACTCCATATTCATTCAGTGCCATGCTGCACCTTCTTGTGCTTGCGGTAATACCAGCTCAGCGCCGACTTGCTGGCGTTGATGCCGCACTGGACGCATTTGGTTTTGCCGGGCTGCGCCGGCACTTTTCCACAGGCAACGCACAGGCCACGGGACTTGAGTTGCTCATACCGCTTCTGGGCGGAGGTTTTCTGTTTAGGTGTCCGCATCAGCGTCACCTCCTGCTGTGACAATCCAAACCCGGTGAGAACCCCAGCCAGACCAGCTTAGAGCCTCTGCATGGGTGTTCACCGCCACGTCCAACTTGTTACCTACCACAGCACTCCCGGTGTCCTGAACGACCCGGAGACCTACACCCTCGATATAGACCACCGTGCCGTAGGGCAGGATGCTGGTGTCAGCTGCCACGGTCACGCCCGGCTGCACCTTTGCGCCGCTGGATGTGATTCCGTGTCCCTCGCCGCAGATGTGGGCGTATTCTTCGGTGCAGTAGGCCGTGCAGCTGAACGACCCGGCGTATGTAAGGGTCAAATCGGTCTGGGCGGTCAGCTCTGCGGTCAGGTTATCTACCTCGGTCTGAAGCCGGCCGACATTTTCCTCCGCGTCAATCGCCCGCGTCTGCCAGTTCTGGAAACGGCTGGCGTAAATATCCCGCTCGATTTCCAACTCTTCCACCCGCCGGGAGTAGGCCGTGCTTGCGAGGATGCAGCCAACCATCGCACACGAAACGCACACGATCAGGCTGCGGAATGGTCTTTTCGACCTCATGTCGTGCCACCTCCAATCTGTGCCGGGACTGCCCCGCCGGGCAGCGCCGGGGACTGCAAGCTCTCAACCGGGGCATCCTGCACAGCCCGGTCAAAGCCAGGACGAACGAACTGGCGCAGATCTGCTGTGCTCCGGCTGGAAAAAATGTCGCTCAAATCTTCCGGTGAGCCAGCCCACCGCTGTACTGCCACCGGGAGAGCCGCAAAGATTTCAGCGTTGCGGCGCTTCAAATCATCGCGGTTCAGCTTGCCATCAGCCGTAATCAGGCCACCGATGTGCATATAGTAAAGGTTTGCTTCGATTTTCCGTGCGGCCACAGCAGCGTCGTTCCAGAGGTCGTTCGCCGAGGGAAGCCCGGCGGCCAGCAGCTTCTTGACCTCGGCGCACCAGTCAACAATAAGCTGATTCTGGTAGCGGCACTGCGTAAATGCAGTGTACAGGGCCTTTTCCACGATTTCATCCGGGATAGCACCGAACGCTTGGATATAGATTTTGGTATCTGCCATGCGTTCCTCTTTGCTGCGGATGCGGCCGTAGTGATCATCAATGACCACCAGCAACTCCATCAGTTTTTTGTCTGTCATGTTGAACCTCCCAAAAGTTCACCGAAAATTTCATTGTAGTCCTCGGCAGCGGAGCGTTTGGGCTGCTGACCCGCCGGGGGCTTGCGCCGCTCGTCACGGGACTGCACGTCACCAAGGGTTCTCACACCCTCGTTTTTCCATACTTTCAGGATGCCGTTGACGTAGGACCATTTGCGAACCCCGGCCAGAGCGGCCTTTTTGATGGCCAGCAAGATGAGGTCGTCCGTGAATCCCTGCCGCCATTGGAGCAGGGATTCTTTCGCCGCCGGAGGAAAGCTGCCGATGTTGTCCTCAAAGGACTGGATGATCTCGGCCAGTCCGGGGTCGGCAGCCAGAGAACCGCGGCTATCGTTATCTCTATCTCTTATATCT
>DXUR01000270.1 GCA_019417795.1 Clostridiales bacterium
CGTGCATCATTTCCGGTTGCCCCGCAGGGGCGAGGAAATGGCACATTTCTTATTTCGCTATGCTTTTGCATAGCAAACCCGCACAGCAAAAGGACTGCCGCTAAGCGGCAGTCCTTTATCGTTGACTGACCTCCCAGGCGTCCTGAAAGATCAGATCATCCACATCACCCATAGGCTTTTTCGGCTCCATACGCTTCCCTCCTTTGCGATATCTACATTTGCAACTTACTCAGTATATGCCGCCGAAGGTGAAAAATTGCACGAAACCGTGCATCAGAATTAAAAAAGCCGTCCGGGACGTCCCCTTTACAAATGACCTGAAAGTGTGTATAATATTTTTAATTATGTGCAAATATCTGCAAATGCGAGGAATTTAATCATGGAACTGACTCAAGGCGTCCGGTTCGACACATTGGAGCTGTCACCGGAAATTCTGCGTACTTTAATGGAGCGCAATATTGTACAATCCACCCCGGTGCAGGCGGGCTGCATCCCCCCCATGCTGGAATGGCGGGACGTGATCGCCAAGGCCCCCACCGGTACAGGCAAGACCTTTGCCTACGGCATCCCCATTGTGGAGCATATCGACCCGGAGGACGAGAGCGTTCAGGCGGTGATCCTGGCCCCCACCCGGGAGCTTGCCATCCAGATCACCGATGAGCTGCGGATCCTCTACACCTATAAACCCGGCATCCGGGCAGTGTGCCTGTACGGCGGCGCACCCATCGGCCGCCAGATCGACGCGCTGAAAAAACATCCCCAGATCGTAGTGGCCACACCGGGACGGCTGTCCGACCACATGAAGCGCCGCACCGTCCGGGTGGATACGGCGAAAACCGTGGTGCTGGACGAGGCGGACCGGATGCTGGACATGGGCTTCATCCATGACGTGACCCGGCTGCTGGACCGCATGGACAAGCGGAAAAATCTGGGACTGTTCTCCGCCACCATCTCCCGTGAGGTCATGGACATCGCTTGGGTGTATCAGCGGGACGCAGAAGAAGTCACCGTCCGGGAGGACGAGCAGAACAAGCCCGACATCAAGCAGTTCCGCATGGACGTCAGCTTCGACGGCAAGGCGGAGGCCATTGCCAAGATCCTGAACGAGACGGGCTTTGACCGCTGCATGGTGTTCTGCAACACCAAGGGCAACACGGAGCGCATCACCAAGTTCCTGCAGATGCGGGGCATCGACGCTCAGTGCATCCACGGGGACATTCCCCAGAAGAAGCGGGAGCAGGTAATGGATCTGTTCCGCAAGGGTAAGCTTCGGGTCTTTGTTTCCACTGACGTGGCCGCCCGGGGTATCGACGTGGATGATGTGGACATTGTGTTCAACTGCGACATTCCTGATGAAAATCAGGACTATGTCCACCGGATCGGCCGTACCGGCCGGGCCAAGCGGCAGGGCGTGGCCGTCAGCTTTGTGGCGGACTTCCCCTCCAAGATCCGGATCGACGATATTGCCAAGAATACCCGCAACGAGATCCTGCCGGTGAAATTCGATGAAAACGGCAGCCTGACCATGGCATAACATAAAAGGAGTCCCTATGAAATTATGGAAGCGCCTGACAGCGCTGTGTCTCAGCGCTCTGGTGTGCGTTACCCTCCTGACCGCCTGCGGCCGGAAGGAATCGACAGACGGCCGGGCATCCCTCTCCGTTTGCGTGGGTGAGACCCCCGCCACCTATGATCCTATCTACGCCCAGCGGATCGGAGACCAGACCATCCTGAACCACCTTTATGAAAATCTGATGCGGCTGGAAACGGGCGAAAACAGCCAGACCATCGCAGTCCCCGGTGCCGCCAAAAGCGTGGACATGAAGGAGAACAGCGATGGCACCGTCACCTACGCCTTCCGCCTCCGGGGCGGCAAGTGGTCCGATGGCGTAGAGGTCAAGGCCAGCGACTTTGTATACGCCTGGCAGCGTCTGGCAGACCCCGCCACCGGCTCCGTGTATGCCCCGCTGCTGTCCATTGTCAGCGGCTATGCGGAGGCTCAGGCCTCCGGCGACATGAGTCTGCTGGCGGTGAGCGCAAAAAGCAGCACCACCCTTGTGGTGACCCTGACCGGTCATTACGACTGGTTCCTGCGGGAGGTCTGCACCTCCATCGCCACCATGCCTCTGCGGCAGGATGTTGTACAGCGGCTCAAGCAGGAGGCGGATGCCGCCAACGAAAATCTGAAAGAGGATGAGACGCCCCGCCGCTGGTGGTCCGATCCCACCTGTCTGGTGACCAATGGTCCCTATACTGCCTCCGCAGAGGACGAAAATGCTCTGACGCTGACGGAAAATACCGCCTACGGCAAAAAGCTGACCGGTCCGGAGGATCTGACCTTCCGCTTCGGAGACACGCAAACGGCGGAGGTCCTGTATGATCAGGGCGTGGTAGACGCTGTCTGGCCTCTGACGGAGGAGGAGATGGCAGAGCAGATGGAAGCGGATGAGACCTGGCAGGCAGAGCCTGTTCTGGAGACTTACTCCGTCATGTTCAACTGCAGCCGTCTGGAGGATGAATCCATCCGCAAGGCCCTGAGCCTGGTGATCGACCGGGAACAGCTGACCGCCAGGGCGGGGATTACGGCACAGCCCGCCGAGGGACTGGTGCCCCCCGGTGTGCCGGAGGACAACGCAGATCTGGATTTCCGCGCCTGCGGCGGCAGCCTGCTGGACAACGATCCGGAAAGCTACGCCGACCGCTGCCAGGACGCTGTGGACCTGATGCAGAATGCCGGATATGACCGGGGCAGCGACCTGAGTGCGGAGCTGGGTGCTCTGGAATATCTCTATGTGGATCAGGGCAGCAACAAGACCGTGGCCATGGCCCTGTGCGGTATGTGGGGCCACTATCTGGGCGTGAACGTGACGCCCAGAGCCGTAACGCCGGCGGAGCTGGCCTCCGCTATGCGCAGCGGGAATTACACGCTGGCCGGTATGTCCGTCAGCGCCGTGTGCAGCGATGCGGAATGTTTCCTGATGGACTGGACCACCGGCAATCGGGACAACTTCCTCCACTATGAAAACAGCGCCTACGATACGCTGATGTCCATCATCGCCGGTGCAGAGGACGGCTCGGCCCGTATGGGCTGTCTCCATGACGCGGAGGACCTGCTGCTGGAGATCGACTGCGCCATATCCCCCCTCTACACGGTGGGAACGGCCTGGAAGCTGCGGGACACCTATCTGGGTGCCATCCGAGACCCCCGGGGCTGGTTCGACTTCCGGGGCGTGTATCCCAAGCCCGTCACCGTGCAGTAATTCCAACGGAACCAATGGAATACGCCGCGACCGCAATGAAATGCAAAAACAACGCAGCCGTTTTTGGGAGATTCTCCCGAAAACGGCTGCGTTTTTTATGTTCCAAACTCTTGTGGACAACTTTCTTACGGCTTCGCGTAGATTTTTCTTCCGGCGGACCAGACTGCCTGTACGGCCCCCTCCTGACGGCGGTACACCGCCCGTTCCAGCCGCTCCGCCGGAGTCAGGGTGCGGGGCTGGGGCAGTGTGTCATCCGCCAGTACGATGGCGTGAAGGGAATTTCCCGCGGCAAAGCCCGGCTGCTCTCCAAAGAAAGCGGCCCCGGCAGAGGTAGCCAGATACCACCCCTCCGCCACGGTGAGGAAGGGGGTGTTCCAGTCATCCATCATCCGCCGGGCCTTGGAAGCCCGGACGGCGGCCGCCGTCACGTCAAACAGATCCAGATGATCGCCTCCGGCGATGTCGCTGCCAAGAGCCACCTTTACGCCCTCGTCCAGCATCCTCCGTACCGGCGCCACGCCGGAGCAGAGATTCTGATTGGAGTCGGCGCAGTGGACCACCGTTACCCCGGCGTCCTTCATGGCCTGCCGCTCCCGCTCGTCCGACCAGACGCAGTGGGCCATCACGGTGCGATCATTCCAAAGGCCGTACTTCTTGTAGGTCTCCCAATACTGTCTGCAATCCGGGTGGAGTTGGCGTACCCAGTCCATCTCCGCGCCGTTTTCCGACAGGTGGGACTGCACCGGCAGATCGCGCTCCGCCGCCAGCTTTCCCAAAAATGCCATCAGCTCATTCGTGCAGGAGGGGGTGAACCGGGGTGTCAGAATTGGCTTGATGTGCCGGAGATCCTGACAGGCATCCAGCCACCGCAGCGTTTCGCGCATGGATTCCTCCGTGGTCTCCTCCAACACGCCGGGTGCGCCGTTGCGGTCCATATTCACCTTGCCCACATAGCCGGTGATCCCCGCTTTTTCCAGCTCGTCCATCAAGATCAGGGTGGCGTCGGTGTGGAGAGAGGAAAACATACACACCCGGGTCGTCCCGTGGGACGCCAATTCTCCCGCCAGCTGCCGGTACACCGTCCGGGCGTAGTCCGGCTCCGCAAACCGGGCCTCCGTGGGGAAGGCGTAGGCATTCAGCCAGTCCAGCAGGGGCAGATCCATACCCATCCCCAGCATGGGATACTGGGGCGCGTGGAGGTGCAGGTCCGCAAAGGACTGGACGATCAGGCAGTCTCCATAGTCCTCCACAGACGCTCCGGCATATTGCTCCGGCAGCACCGGATACACCCCGGTAATGACGCCGTTTTCAGCGATGAGATAACCGTGTTCCGTCACATCCAGCCGGCCGCAGGCCGGCGCGGAAACGATATTTCCTTTCAGAATAGTGGTCATTGCGTCCTCCTTTCAAAACAAAAGAGCGCCCGCATAAGCGGACGCTCATAGCAAGATCTTAGGCGATCTCATAGAAACTTCCGCGCCTGAGAC
>DXUR01000271.1 GCA_019417795.1 Clostridiales bacterium
TGGAGATTTTTATACGTTGTCAGAATTGACGCTTACGTTAGCTTTGACGCTTACGTTCAAACCCCAACGACTGGTCGTATAATTAAGAACAAATTCTTTGTTTGCTATTGGCATATACTGTTCTCCCTTTATTCTTCAACTTCAATGGTCAACCCTGTTTTGGTTTTGGTGTAATAGATCATCTTTACAGCGATAGTCTCGGACAAACGTCCCATGGTTTTGTATGTATCGGGCTTTACCGAATATGGAACATTTCCGACATAGCCATCAATACCAACAGATTCTTCTTCGGGCGTAGCAAGACGATAAGTTGTGTCGTTGCGTTCTGCCAAAGAAGCTAAAATCGCCTTCTGAACATACATACCGTTGAATGTCTTAGCAATGACGAGATCTTCAACCCAATGTTTAACCATTTCACGATCAATGAGCGGAATAGCATCACGGAGATTTTGCACCTGTGTATAAATCTTATCAGTTGCTTTTTCAAAGGCATCGGGATATCTTTCTACATACCAATCATGCCAGTTCTCAATGGTGATTTCTTCGCCGGAAGACATAAATTCCGGAAACAACTCGGACATCTGACCGACAACAACAGGGCGAGTGCCTTGTGCGTTTTGATTTGCCCAGTTAATCAACTGTGACGTGTATTTAGGAAAGCTAAAAGTATCACTTTCGTTATAGCTTTCTATGTTTTCGTTTTTCAGTGTGTATTTCATGCCTGATCTCTCTCCTCCAAAAACAATTTATACGTTTCGATTTCAAGTGCATCAGCTATTCGTTGAATGTTTTCAAGAGAAATACTTCTGCGATAGCACTCGATTGCACTGATATATGTTCTGTGAAGCCCGCACTTTTCGGCAAAGGCTTCTTGGGAGATGCCTAACGCCTGCCGATAGCGTTTCACGTTTGTTCCAAAAACTTTTACAATATCCATACTTGTAATCCTCCTCATTATAGGATATAATATCGAATACAATAAATCTACAGACAATAAGTAGCTGTTTTTGAGGCGGTGATTGAGTGAATTATATCAAATCTTTGCATATTGAAGGCTTTAAGAAGTTTCAAACCTTGAATGTAGAATTTAATGAACACATGAATATTCTTGTCGGTGAGAACGAGGCGGGGAAAAGCACTATACTGGACGCTATCAAAACGGTATTAAACCAGCAATATCGTCTTGCTGACAAATCCGTGTTGAGAGATTTATTCAACGCCCAAATGGTTGAAGCATTTGAAGCCAATCCAAGCGTTAAAACCCTGCCTTGTATCTTGATAGAAGTAGAACTTGTGCTTGATCCTAAAACCAAAAACGCTGATTACTTCTATGGAGAAGTGTATGGAGCATTAAAAAAGCAAGATGAAAAATTTGGAATCCGATTCGAGTGTAAGTACGATGAACTGTTGGGAGCCGGTATGGAGCAATCTATATTGGATAAGAAAATCCCGTACGAGTATTACGCTCTTACATGGATGACATTCGCAAACAATCCATATCAAACAATTCGGAAACCGCTTCAGTTTCTCGCCATAGATATAACGAGCAATGCCACAGTTCCGTCCTTTAATTCTTACAATAGAACATTATTTACAAGCAGATACGATGAGGCAACAAGAGCAAAAGCTAAAAATGATTTCCGCACGAAATTAGTCGAAGCTTTCGATACTACCGAACTTCCAGAATTAGGCGATAATCGAAAGTTCGGTGTTGATACAAAGAAAGTTGTATTGGAAACAATACTGTCCGTTTACGAAGGAGCTATCGCTCTTGAAAATCGAGGTAGCGGAATGGAAAGCCTTATCAAGACTGAGATCGCTTTGGAAAAAGCCAATGGATTAGATGTTATTCTAATGGAAGAACCAGAAAATCATCTGAGCTTTACTACGCTTCGTAAGATGCTCCATGAGATTTCTATCAAGCAAAAGAATTCGCAAATCATAGTTGCTACTCACAACAACATGATTGCCAGTCGCCTAAATCTAAACAATGTTCTTTGGATAACAGAAAACTGCGTGAAATCTCTTTCCGAAGTAGATAAAGATGTGGCAAAATTCTTTGTCAAAGCTGATGATAATGCTTTTCTTCAGTTATTGCTTTCTAATAAAGTCTTTCTTGTAGAGGGGGCTACCGAATTCTTACTATTGCCGCATTTTTACAAGCAGATTACTGGTAAAACAATTGAAGACGATGGCATTTCTGTGATCTCTTGCAATGGAATTTCCTACAGGAATTATCTTGAAATTGCTCAGAAAACAAGCAAGAAAATTTCCGTACTTACAGATAACGATGGTAAGCAGGATAAAATTGACAAGGCAGCAGCGTTCAACAAAGATTCTCAATTACAACACATCTTCTTGGGGACAACTACAGACGATTGGACTTGGGAAGCGTGCCTATATAATCTGAATAAAGCTGTACTTGATGGGATGATAGAAGTCCACGCAGGATCTGATTATTTATTTCACAAAAGGGACTATGGGCAAGTGCTTGGAAAGATGCTGAACAACAAAGTTGAGACAGCATATAAGATGCTTCTATCCGGAACGGCATTTGAAATACCGCAATACATAAAGGATGCAATTGAATGGCTAAGAAAGTAATTCTTGCTGTTGCTGGTGCGGGAAAAACCTATCATATCTGCCATAAGATAGACCCAACCAAGAAAAACTTGATACTTGCATACACCCACGAAAACATCCACAACATTCAAAAAGAATTATGTGATGCACATGGATGCGTGCCAGAATTGACGACAATAATGACCTTCGATGCGTTCGTGTACCACAATTTAATTCTTCCTTATGAACCGAGTATCGCTAATCATTTTTCTGCACCTCGTTTTACAAGTAGGGGTATTTGTTTAACCGAGCCCCCGCCGCAGAGAATAAAAAATGAAAATGGTGAAATGGTCTACAATCCTTTGTATAGAAAGAAGGATAAGCTTACTCACTATGTGACGAAGAAACGTCAATACTATTGTGCCACCTTATCGGAACTTGCTCTTCAAGTAAAAGAAGGGCGAGATTCTCTCATCAAGCGAGCAGCAGCACGATTAAACATATTCTACGATTCTGTTTTGATTGATGAGTTTCAAGATTTCAGAGAATTTGACTATGAGCTAATCATAAAACTTGCAAAGCATTTAAATGATGTATTGCTTGTCGGAGATTATTATCAGCACTCTGTTTCCGCTCGAAACAACGCGGGGAAACCATTCAAAACTCCAAAAGGCGATATCTCATACGCCGATTTTGTAGAATGTGTGAAGAAAGCTGGGTTTGAGGTGGATATAGCTACTTTGTCAAAATCCAGGCGATGTTCTGAAGATGTGTGCAATTACATAAGAGATAAGTTGGAGATTGATATTACGTCAACCGGTGACCACGAAGGACAAGTAATATGGGCGGATAATATTGCTAACGATGTGTTGAGTAACGATCAGATTACCAAACTGGTTTATAGTGAGGCTACAAAGTTTTCATTTCCAGCCTTAAATTGGTCATACGCCAAGGGGGATACCGTGGATTGCGCTTGCATAATTCTAACAAAGGATTTTGAAAAACTTGCTGAAGATGACTTCTCGATCAAAAAAATATCCATTTCTACACTAAATAAATTGTATGTTGCCATGACACGTAGCCGTGGTGATTTGTACTTGATAAAATCGTCAACATTTAAGAAATTGCAGGATGCGTATATCAGAGGTTAGATGTGCTTAGTTATTTTGGCATATGTAGAACTTCTGCAAAAAGTAGAATTAGCGCCGCAGGTGCGCAGTCAATTTCTCTGAAATTGTTGAAGGGTTTGGGATGCTGCCCAACAAGTTTTTGCACGAGTGGGTACCGCCGTGCATTGCTTGCTAACTCCATCTATGGGGTTAGCAAGCAAACTGGATTTTGCAAAAATCGCAGAGTGTAGCTACACCTGCTGTGCTTGCTATTCTGCAAGTTCAGCAGGTGGCAAGCACGGCGATTTTCTCAAGTGGGGCCCCACTTGATTTGCTTGCTATTTGTCCTTTCCATAATAGCAAGCGCCATTTTCCGAATGGAAATCGGCGGCAAACGCCGCCTTGTCTGCCCAAAAGCGAAACGGACGGACGCTGTCAATGGCGGCGCAGCCGTTCATCCCGACCATTGACGGCGTCCGTCTGTTTTGCTACACAGATTATGATTTTGAATGAAGCGAAGGAGGCTTGACGAAGTGAATCCGAAAGAAAAGGACAATGAGATCATCGAACTGACCGACGAGGAACTGGACGAGATTTTTGCGGATGATGATTTTGACAGCGGTGAGGATGGCGGCGAAATCCGGTCGTTCTATTTCTCCAATCCTGACCCGTATGCCAAGGTCAAGCCACGCCCCGACGATGCCCCCAAGCGAGAGTTTTCTTTCGATGACAAGGGCAACATTGTGGTGAAAAATCCGTCCGCCTATTGGCTGCCTGACATCAAAATCGTGGACGAGCATGGCGGCACGGAATACACCGTAACCGGCAGCTACGAGGGAACGGAAACCCTCGACAGGAAGCTCAGACGCATCATGGAACAGAACGCTGCCGATGATAAAAACGGTATCACGGAGGTCGCCGATGAGTAACGACGCCGCTCTTGATATAAACCCAAAATCCAATCCTGTTCAGACAGTTGCCCCGACAAAGGAGGATAACAATATGACAAGGGCAACCGACAAAATCACAGCGCTTTATTGCAGACTGTCCGTGGAGGACACC
>DXUR01000272.1:0-2900 GCA_019417795.1 Clostridiales bacterium
TCCCAGAATCGGGAACCGATAGACGGCGTTGGCCCCGCCGGTGAATACGCCGGTCCGGGCCTGATAGGGATTGCTGCCTAAAAGAGCGTCCAGTACTGGAGCAAGTCCATTGGGAGCGCTGACCCACACGGAGCCGGGATTATCCCGGTGGGCGGGAGCGGCGGTCATGTCCTCCATCCGTACAAAGGGGAGAACGGAGGCAATCGTCGCGTCCAGTGACCGGACCGCCCGCCGGAAGCCGGGCTTTGCCTGCCAGTGCCGGTAGGGGACAGGGAAAACGTGGCGGGCGTCCCGCTGGATGAGTACCAGCGCAACAGGGGTGCAGATCCCGTCAAAGGGCCGGATGCGGCCAAGGTCCTCCACCTTAAGCACCCGAAAATCCAGACCGGGGCCGTCCAGATGAAACCGCCGGAACCCGGCGCCGTTCTGGGCGGAGCGGAAGGTGGCCTGCCGCAAGATAAAACTGAGGCGCCCACCGGGGACGAGAAAGCGGTCCAACGCGGCGCAGGTGAACAGGGTAGACACATCCTCCTTGGAAAAACCGAGCCGGGGGCCTTTCACCTGCAACAGGCCGTATTCCCCCCACAAATGCTGGGACCCGGCCCGATACCGGGGGGACAGGTACTCCCAGTTCACCCATGGGGGATTTCCCATGACTATATCTGCTTTTTGATGGAAGAACGCCCAGATACGGTTCAGCAAAATACCGGCCAAAAGAAGCCGCCCATTCAGGGGCAGAGAGGTGAGCAGACCGCGTGCTTCCGGCATGGAAAGAAATTCCTTCGGATCGGGGCGCATTTCCACTGCCTGACGGCAGAGGGACAGGGGAACATCACATGCCAGACCACAGCCGGTGTCGATCACCAGTGTATCTCCCCGGAGGATGGGGATATTCAGAGCGTCATAGCGGTAAATGGGAAGAAACAGACCCGCTTCCGGCAGTGGCTGGCGGGCCATGACGGCCAGATAATTGACCTTCGCCGTTAGGACTGCCAATGGGTGGAGGTCGAAGCCTGCCACCTGATCAGATAAGGGAGGGTCTTGGGGCGTATCCGCCCGGATCATGCGGAGAGCCTGGATCAAAAAAACACCGGAGCCGCAGGCGGGGTCCAGAAAGCGCAAATCTCCGGCCTGCTGTCCGCTGGCGCTGACGGCATTTTGCAGGGTCCGTTCCGCCAGCCAGCCGGGGGTGTAGTATTCCCCAAGGGCATGGCGGAGGGCCGGGGGGACCACGGTTTCGTAGATGCGGCTGAGACTGTCCGGGGAAAGGGTGCTGCCTTCCGGACAGGTGTCAAAGGACTCCAGACAGGCCCGCAATTCCTCACACTGGGTTTCCAGCGCCGGGTCCCAGATGTCCAGCGGCCAGATATACCAGTCATCCCCACAGAAATTGCGGATACCCCGGTTAACAAAGGCCCTGCCGGAGAGAAGCTCCGTCAGAGGCGGTTCTGGGGTCGCACCCCGGAGGGTGTTCCAGGCGATGAGCTTGATGAGCACACTGTAAAAGGTCTGGATGCTTTGCAGGAGCCGGGGCAATTCCGGCGGTGTGTCAAAACCAAACCGATCACCCAAGGACCCGGCGTCGGTTTTTGCATTGGGAGAGAGCCGCTGGCGCAGATCACCGTAGATCAGTTCCAATTCCTGCGCCCACAGCTCAAACAGCGCTGAACCTTCCCACAGGGTGGGGTCCAGCCACTGATAAAAACAACGGACACACCGCACCATGACGCCATGGAGCGGTGTGTCCTCTTTTTTCAGTTGGATCAAGATGGAATGCAGATCGTACATGGTCCCTCCGGCGGGCTGACTGCCGCCTGACAGTTTATTTGGTTTCCGCAGCGGCCCGGACGGGCAGTTCACTGATGAGGGTGGAGCCCAGCACCAGAACGGCGCCAAGGATGCCGCTCCAACCCAGAGGCTCCTTCAGCAGCAGAGCGGAGAGGAAGATGGCTACGATGGGGTCGATGTAGCTGAACAGCACCACCGTCTGGGCGGGGAGATAGGTCATGGAGCCGAAGAACAGGGAATAGCACCAGCCGGTGTGGAAAACACCTACGATCAGCAGCAGTACGGCGCCCAGAGGTGTCAGAGCCATAGCGGCTACATCCTCCGTCAGCAGGATATAGGGGATCATCACCAGTGCTGCCACCGCCAGCTGTACCAGAGTCCGCTCACAGGCGGGGACCTGATCCAGAAACTTGTTGATGGACACATCGCTGGCATAAAGCACGGCGGAAAGAAGGGCCAGCAGGATACCGGTGGCTTCCCCGGCTTCCGGCAGGCCGGACTGGGGGACTCCGGAGACAAACACCATGCCGCACAGGGCGGCCAGCACACAGAGAAGTTTTCGGGGCGTCAGTTTTTCATGGAAGAGAAAGGGGGAGGCCAGCGTCACGAACACCGGCGCCATGTAGTAGCACAGGGTAGCGGTGGCCACGGTGGTGTAACGGTAGGCTTCAAACAGCGTGATCCAGTTGAAGCTGATGATCGCGCCGGAAAGAGCCAGCAGCTTCCAATGCGGCTGGACGCTTGCCCACCGAAAGGGTGTCCGGCGGAAATACAGCAGAAGCAGCAGGAACACTGCGCCCACCGCGCCGCGGACAAAGGCGATGACAGAGGAGGGCAGGTTGATATAGCGGACAAAAATGCCGATGGTGCCGAAGGCGGTGACGGCAATGATGAGATCCAGCTTGGCACGGTTGACGGACTTCATAGGAACAAACCTCTCTTGGAAGAAAATGATATATTTTATGCCAGCAGCGGCAGCAGAACATCCGTCAGCAGTCGGAGGGCCTCTTCCAGATCAGACTGGGACAGACCGGCGTAATTGACCACCAGCGTGTGGGCGAAGCGGGGGTCCGGTACGGCGGCATACTCTGAGAGAAAGCTCAGTCGGATGC
>DXUR01000272.1:3000-4709 GCA_019417795.1 Clostridiales bacterium
GCGAAGCGGGGGTCCGGTACGGCGGCATACTCTGAGAGAAAGCTCAGTCGGATGCCGGCCTCCGCCGTCAGGCGGCGCAATTCTTCATCGGAGCGGTTGGTATCCAGCCGCAGCAGAAAGTGCAGACCGGCCCCCTCCTCGGAAAAGGTGACATGGCTGGCCAGCGGCGAAGCCCGGAAGGCGCTGATGGTGGCGGAGCGGCGGTCCCGATATTCCTTCCGCATCCGGGAGAGATGGCGCTCATAGTGCCCTCCGGCGATGAACCGGGCCAGAACGTGCTGCTCCAGCGCAGGGACCGTACAGGCATAGAAGCCCAGCTCCTGCCGGTAGCGTTCCAGCAGCCGGGGCGGCAGCACCAGAAAGCCAAGACGCATAGAGGGGGAAATGGTCTGGGAAAAGGTGTTCAGGTAAATGACCCGGCCCCGGTCATCGATGCTTTGCAGGGTGGGGATGGGACGGCCAGTGTAGCGGAACTCGCTGTCATAGTCATCCTCGATGATGGTGGAGCCGGTATCCTCCGCCCATCGCAGAAGGGCTTGCCGCCGGGCGATGGGGGTCACCAGTCCGGTGGGGTACTGGTGGTTGGGGGAGATGTGCAGCGCCCGCGCCTTGGATCTCATCAGCGCCGCCAGTTCTACGCCCTGATTATCCAGCGGGATGGGGACGCAGGCGGCTCCGCAGGCGTCATAGACCTGACGGATCTTGGGATAGCCGGGGTCCTCCACGGCGAACACCGTGTCCCGGCCCAGCAGTTGGGCCAGCAATAAGTAAAGGTATTCCGCACCGGCGCCGATGACGATCTGTTCCGGGGAGACTGCCATACCTTTGAAGTCCCGGAGATCGTCGGCAATGGCCTGCCGCAGGGCAGCCAAGCCCTGATGGGGCACCGGGGACAACAGAGCCTCCGGTGCTTCCGAGAGGACCTGCCGGGTGAGGCGGGCCCAGGTGGAAACGGGGAACCGGGCAGTGTCCACCTGATTGCGGCCCAGATCCAGCCGCCAGGAAACAGTGGTGGTCTCCGGCATCAAAACCGAGCGGACAGCAGGCGGTGGGGCCTGCTCCACGGCGGAGACAAAAAAGCCACGCTTGGGCCGGGCCTGTAAATAGCCCTCCGCTTCCAACTGACTGTACGCGCCCTCCACGGTAACAACGGAGACCCGCAGATGCTCCGCCAGCGCCCGCTTGGAGGGAAGCCGCGTCCCGGCGGGCAGAGCACCGCTGAGAATGTCCGCCCGGATGCGGCGGCACAGGTATTCATAGAGGGGGAGAGAACCCCGCTCCTCCATGGGGTAATTCAGCATAGCGGCACCTCCAGAATGGGATGGGAAGAAAGCGCCCCGGCAAGGGTGACCCAGCCGGGGCGGAATGATTAGAAAGAAAACTCAGAAGCTGCCCGGGCCGTCGGAGAAATCTGACTGCCGGGAGCGGAACTCCGGCATATCTTCCTTGGCGGCATCGAAATAGGCAAGCTGGACGCACTGGTAGTTAGGCAGATAGAAGATGGACAGCGCGTAGACAAAGGCGGAGGCTGTCAGGATCTGCCACAGAGACATGGGTACGGCGAGGACTGTGGAGGGATCCATACCACTGATTCCACGAGACAAAAGCGCCTGACCCGTGAAAAAGAGACTGGGAAGCATACCCAGCAGGATCCAGCCCATGTAGCTGAGATCCAGCTTGAACCTGTCTCTTATACACATCTCCGAGCC
>DXUR01000273.1 GCA_019417795.1 Clostridiales bacterium
GCTTTTTCTCCTTCATAGAGTCAGCGTCCTTTCTGAAAAGCGCTTTCCTTTTCGTGGATCACCGCTCCGCCAGCATCTGCTCCACGATCTCGACCGCCGTGGCGATCATAATGTCACAGTGGCCAGTAAGCCCCAGAGCCTTGGCTGCGGGGGTGGTATCGTCCGGGACAAACTTCTTTTGCAGAAGATCCGCGCACCGCAGGGCGTCAAACCGCTCCGCGAACCGCTTTTGCAGCTCCTTGGCCTGTCCCACAGACCGTTTCTTGGACCCCATCACATCGCCGGGGTCGGCGGGGGTCAGCAGGTCCAGCACCATCACCGCGCCGGTCACAGCGCCGCATAGCTCGCCGGTGCCCGCGCCCGCACCGAAGCCGCCGCCCAAGGTCAGGCATTGCGTCTCCGTCAGTCCGATCACATCCTGAAAAGCCGCCAGAACGCTCTGGCAGCAGTTGAAGCCTTTCTTGTGGTAACCAACCGCTTGTTCACACCGATCCATAGCTTGTTCTCTCTTTCTTTTGTAAAATCGTATTATTCAGACAGGTCTCTGGATAGCTCCAGCAGCTTCCGCAGCCGGTGATTCAGACAGGACTTGCTCACCGGCGGGTCAAACTCCGCCGCCAGCTCGGACAGGCTCAGCTCCGGATATTCCAGCCGCAGCGCCGCCGTTTCCTGAAGCTTGTCCGGCAGCTGCTCCAGCAGCTCCGCCGCTTGCAGGCGGCGGATGGCCTCCATCTGCTCCTGTGCCGCCTCCACCGCCTTATCCAGATTGGCGCTGTCGCAGTTCAGGCGGCGGTTCACGCTATTCCGCAGGTCCTTTTCCAGCTTGGCGGACATCACGTTCATGGCTGCCACGGGCGCGCCAATCAGTGTCAGAAAGTCCTCGATCTGGTCGCTCTGCTTGAAATAGGTAATGAGGCTGCCGCCCCGGCTGAGACTTTTGGGCGGATAGCCGCACTCCTGAAGCAACGAATCTAACTCCCGGCTCACCTGCAAATGGGAGGTGGTCAGTTCCAGATGGTAGCGCTTTTGGGGGTCCGTGATGCTGCCCCCGGCAAAAAAGGCTCCCCGCAGGAACGCCGCCCGGTCGCAGGTCTCCTCCACCATACCGAAATTGATGTGGAGCACCAGATTTTGCTGTGGATCAAACCCCAGCAGGTTGATGATATGGTCCAGCTTTTTTTGATCCGTGATCTGGAAGATCCGCTTGCCCTCCTCCTGCTCCGGCTCCGGCTGGCGGTCGAATTGCAGGTTGAAGGCCCGGCGGAACAGTTTGGGGAGCCGGGCGGCAAAATGGGGATTCTCCGTGATGATGCGGACCTCCGTGGCACTGAAGGTATTGCAAAACAGCAAAATTCCGTAGGCCTCCGCCCGGGCACAGCACAACTTCTGTACCGGCAGGCGGCATAGCTCGTTTTTCGTATCGTAGGAAAAGGACATGCGTCCTCCTTTCTTAGGCGGTCACCGGTTCATATCCCGGTGATTTTCCCGGACCCGGTATCCAAGGTTCCGAATGTCCTCCGCCAGGGCGTGGGTCATGGCTACGGAGCGGTGGCGGCCGCCGGTGCAGCCCACCGCGATGACCAGCTCCGTTTTTCCCTCCTCGGCGTACAGCGGGAGGGAAAAGGTCAGCAGGTCCCGGAGCTTTTCCATAAAATCATGGGTCTGGCGGAAAGAAAACACATAATCCGCCACTGGCTGATCCAAACCGGTCTTTTCCCGCAGCTCCGGGATGTAAAAAGGGTTCGGCATACAGCGCACGTCGAACACCAGATCAGCCTCCATCGGCAGGCCGTATTTGAAGCCGAAGGAGGTGATGGTGACGCTCATACCGCCCTTTTCCGTGGTATCGCTACCGAAATGCCGCAGCAGCTCACCTCGGAGCTGGGCTGTGGAAAGATGGGTGGTGTCGATGACCACATCCGCACGCTGGCGTAGAGGTTCCATCATCTCCTGCTCGGTCCGCACCGCCTTTTCCAGAGAATCCGCCTGCTGCATCAGAGGATGACGGCGGCGGGTCTCCTTGTAGCGCTTGATGATGGTCTCCGGCTCCGCCTCTAAAAACAGCAGGCTGCAGGCGCCGCTGCTGTGCTTCAGCACGTCCAGCACATCGAACAGCTCTGTGGGGCTGTTGGCGGTGCGGACATCATACACCAGCGCCACCTTGTCATAGCGCTGGCTGCCACCGGCGCAGAACTCCGCAAATTTCAGGATCATGGCCGCCGGCATATTATCCACAATGTAAAAGCCCATATCCTCTAAAAAAGAGGCGGCCCGGCTCTTTCCTGCACCGGAAAGGCCGGAAATGATCAGGATCTCCATGTATTCACCCGCTTATTTAACGATTTTGACCTCCGGCTCCAGCGTGACGCCGGTTTCCTCCAGTACCCGCTGCTGCACCTGACAGATCAGTTCCGCCATGTCTGCGAAGGTTGCGCCGCCCCGGTTGATGAGGAAGCCCGCGTGTTTTTCCGAAACCTGCGCGCCCCCCACCGTCAGTCCTTTCAGACCGCATTGGTCGATGAGCGTCCCGGCAAAGTGGCCCTCCGGCCGCTTGAAGGTACTGCCCGCGCTGGGCCATTCCAAGGGCTGGCTGGCCTTGCGCTTTGCCATCAGCTCCCGCATGGCTGCCCGGATGGCCTCCGGATCGCCGGGCGTCAGTTCAAATTCCGCGTACAGCACCACCGCCTCCGGATGCTCCGTCAGCAGACTGTGCCGGTAACTCAAATTCAGTTCCTCGCAGGAAAGCGCCCGGATACCCTCCTCCGGGAACAGCACCGCCGCGGATCGAAGCACCTGCTTCATCTCGCCGCCGTAGGCCCCGGCGTTCATGCAAACGCCGCCGCCCACCGTGCCGGGGATGCCGTGGGCAAATTCCAGCCCCGTCAGCCCCGATTTGCAGGCGAGATCCGCCGTCCGGGCCAGCGTAGCACCGGCGTCCGCCAGGACGGTGTTCCCGCTTCCCCGCTCCACCCGGTTCAGGTTGGCAGAGGTGTCGATCACCAGCCGGTCCAGTCCCTCATCCGGGACCAGAAGATTGGAGCCGTTGCCAATGACCAGCGGATTTGCGCCGTAATCCTTTGCAAAGCTCATCAGCAGCACCAACTGCTCCCGGCTGGAAGGAAATGCCATCCGCTTTGCCGGACCGCCGATGCGGAAGGTGGTGTGCCGGCTCATAGGCTCGTCTTGAAGCACTTCCAGATCCGGCAGATACTGTTCGATAGCCTTATCAAATTCAATCGTCCAGTCCATAGTGGACCTCCTTACATCCAATCGCCGTTATGTTCTCTGATTGGCCGATTTGCTGCCCAGATCTGCATGCAGATCCACTTTTCTGGCCAACTCCTCCGCGGCATTGTATCCATACCGGCGGTGACGGTTGTTCATGGCCGCCACCTCTACGATGCTGGCCAGATTTCGGCCGGGCCGGATGGGCAGCGTCACGCAGGGCACCTGTTTGCCCAGAATGTCGATAAACCGATCCTCGATTCCCAGACGGTCATAGGCCTTGGAGCTGTCCCAAGGCTCAAATTCCACCACCAGGTCGATCTGGGACTCCGGCATGACCGCCCGCATACCGAACAGCTGCTGAACGTCGATGACGCCGATGCCGCGCAGTTCGATGTAGTTGCGGATGACCTCCGGCGCCGTGCCGATCAACTGGTCGGCCACACGGCGGATCTCAACGGCGTCATCCGCCACCAGACGGTGACCGCGCATGATCAGTTCGATGGCGGATTCGCTCTTGCCGACGCCGGAATCACCGGTGATCATAACGCCTTCGCCGTAAATGTCCAGCAAAACGCCGTGCCGGGTGATGCAGGGAGCCAGCTGCTTGCTGAGATATTCCATGGTATGGCTGGTGAAATCCGCAGTCCGCTCGGTTGTCCGCAGCAGCGTCCGTCCGTGGTTCCGGGCGCATTGCAGGCACTCTGCGGGACATTCCATATTCCGGGCCAGGACCAGCGCCGGAATGGTGTAGGAAAACAGGTCATCAAAAACCTTGGTCCGCCGGTTCTCGCTCATTTTCATGATATAGGTCAGCTCCGCCTTGCCCATGACCTGGATCCGGCGGGCGTCGAAATAGTCAAACAGGCCCAGGATCTGCAGATCCGGCCGGTTGACGTTGGTAGATTCTACCTTGTCCGTTTCATAGGTATCTCCATGGTTCAGAATTTCCAGTCCGAAATGCTCCACATATTGTGCCAGGCTGGTGCCTTTTTCACTCATCGTATTCCACCCTTTCATAATGTGCCCACCGCTGTTCCGGCGTCCAAATGCACACACGGTCCAGCGGCCAGAAAATCAATTTATTCGTTCTTTCTCATTATATATGATTTTCCACATAGGCGCAAGACTTTCACCGTTTTCAGGCTGAACGGCCCATCAAAAAAACTTTTCAATTTTTTTCAAATTTTTCTTGCATTTTGTGTTTGAATCTGCTAAGATACTACTTGTGCTTGTATGTAAGCATGTAATTACGCAACAGCAAGGAGGTGCAACGGATGGCAAAGTGCGAGTTCTGCGATAAGGGCGTTACGTTCGGCATTCAGGTCTCTCACTCTCATCGGCGTTCCAATCGGACTTGGAAACCCAATGTGAAACGTGTGAAGGCGATCGTTAACGGTTCCCCCCGCCATGTTTATGTTTGTACCCGGTGTATGCGTTCCGGTAAGGTCACCAGAGCG
>DXUR01000274.1 GCA_019417795.1 Clostridiales bacterium
GGACGTATGCAAACGGAACGGATATCTCTCGTGTTATGCACAAGGACTTTGTCAGCCCCGTCAAGTCCATCGGGCACGGCATCACCTGTACTGCTGACCTGCAAACACCGGAAGATGTGTTTCGTGTTATGCTGGAATTAAGTCAGGATGTTGGGCATCGGCTCCGCGTCCACGAGTTGATGGCGTGTGGTGTTCAAGTCTCCATCCGTACAAATGACCTGTATGGCTCACAGTACCAGTGTAAGCTCCCATTCAGAACGCAGCTCCCCAACGAAATCGCCGGAGCGGGCTTTCATCTTCTTATGGAGCGGTATCGGTGGGATAAACCAATTCGAGCTGTCACGATTCGCGGTATTGATTTAGTATCGCAGAAAGATGCAGAGCAACTCTCTATGTTCGTGGATCATCAGAAACGGGATCGCCGTATTCTTCTGGAGGACGCTGTCGAGGACATCCGAAGGAGATTTGGCAAACGCGCCATTTCCTATGCCATTCTTATGGGCGACTTAAAAATCCCCGATGACGGCAGGCAGTCGGTGACCATGCCCGGACTTATGTATCAGTAACGACTGTCGACGGAAGGGAGAAACCGTTTGAGATGAAAATGCAATTTCATAAAGCTGTGGTGAAGGTATTAGTTATCGTAGCCACAGACCGAACCAAGACGCCTGTCTCTCTGACCTTTGAAGATGGGAAGGAATACTCCATCGACCGTGTCTGTAGCAGACAGAGAGCAGCAGCAACGAAAGTCGGTGGAACAGGCATCCGTTATACAATTATGATTGGAGGAAGACAGACCTATCTCTTCGAAGACGAGGATCAGTGGTTTGTTGAAGCAAAGAACCTCCATATATAGGAGATATGCAATTGAAATATCTATCACGCAATGACCTCGAAACTATCGGTGGGAGAGTCATCGCAGCATATAAAAGACTTCCGGCTATATCTGGTCAAGCGCTGGAACGAGTAGATATCGACTATCTCTGTCAAGAGCTTCTGGGCCTTCGTATCGATTATGCCCGGTTATCTCTGAACGGCGAAAAAATCGGCCTGACATCTTCTTGCGATATAGGCGTCGAGGTATTCCCTGAAGATCCAAGCTCCACGGAAGAGCAGTATTATATGCTTGATGGAAAAACCATTTTGATTGAAAGTGATCTTATGAAAGAGGGTGCCAATATAGGCCGAAGGAACTATACCGTTTCCCACGAGAGCTGTCACCATATTCTGAAAATGCTGTTTCCGCACGACTACGGAGCCCAAGCAAGCGGGCGTTCCGTTCACTGTTGTTACAGAAGCAACAGAGGAAATGGAGATTGGGAGGAATGGCAAGTTGAAACATTGGCTGCCATGATTTTACTTCCAGCCGAATGTGTAGTTCGAAGCATGGAGAGATTCGGTCTTGGAACCCAGATGCGCCTTCTGAACCGAGTATTTGCCCCTGCCGATTACAAGAAGTTCGAAGCGATGGCATCATTTATGGGTGCATCTAAAACAGCGTTGTCCATTCGAATGACGCAGCTTGGACTTCTGAAAAGAAATGATCTTTCCGACCCTTATAGTTTGGTTCGAGTCGAAATGGATGAGGAGGACCGTATACTATGAAACCTAACTCGTATGAAATCAAAGTTGTAAAGCGTTGCCCGAAATGCGACTGGCGCATTTTTGATAAAGTGACTCCCACTTCGGGCATCATTGAGTTGAAGTGTCCCAACTGTCGAAAGATTGTTGAGATAGACCTGAGTTATCGTACCCCAATCCGCAGGAGAGCTACCTACTATCGAGCATCCTGCCATACTTACACATAAGAGTAAACGACAACAGAATAAGAAAGCTGATTGCACCGAGCCACGGGTCCTTAGATTAGGAAGTCTATGAGACACCAAATTGCCGGGCATTGAGAAGAAAAGGTTACTGCAAAGTGTACCTATCTTCTTGATGCCCGGCTTTTTTGTGCTGTTGCCCCCTAACGGAGGTAACAATGCTGACTGGTTTTTGGGAACCCTATATCGCTCAATATCCTTGATCTCCGATTTTTTGAACCTCACCAAATTCAAAAAATCAAAAGGAGATCAAAAAATGTCCGAAAAAGTTTATGTTCTCAATGTTTACAATACCATGACCGGCCAATACGAACTCATCCAAGTAACTAAGGAAGTATTTCAGACTTACAGGCGAACGAAATGGAATATCGAAGATAGCACGGAACGCTTTTTTAAGCATGAGACGCAGATGAGTTCGCTGATTGGCGGAGAAAATGATGGATACGAGCGGTTCCACGAGTTTATAGATTATGACAATACGCCCGAAAATCAAGCCATTGAGGAGATGGTATTCCAGTCCTTGCATAATGTTCTGGAGCTGCTTCCTCCGAAAGACTACGAGCTGATCTATGAACTTTATTTCAAGAACCACACCGAAAGGGAATGCGCTCAGAGGCTGGGGATGTCTCAGCAGGCCATCCATGAGCGGAAGAAGCGCATTTTGAAAAAAATCAAAAATAATTTAGACGAGGAGGGTTGTTAAGATACCTGTTTTCTCCCGTATACATGCGAGAAGAAAAATCTCTTCTTGTGAACGTTGAAAACTGAATATCCGGCGACTGATAACGTCAGTCAGCGGGCCCCCGACGAAGGGGAGCAGCGATGCGGCGGGTGCGCCAAGACCCACCTGTGCGGAGAACTCTGCATAAAAGACGGCCTACTAAGGTGACCGAGCGGTACCCACCCAGCCCAAAGCAGCTTTGGCAAGCTGTCTCGCGATGATACCGTTGACCTGTACTCACTGTCCAGCCACAGACTCAAGCAATGGGGGCAGCTCGGAGAGATCCTCGGAGGGGTGAGATTCCCGGAGGGTGGTGCCAGCCACTGGTCAGTTTAGCCGCCCACGATCCGGGGAGTAGTGTCGAATAGGATCATTAGAAAGTAAGAACACAAATACGGCGGGAGCCGAGCCATACCACGGGAATGCGATATTCTTCCAACCAATGGACGGCTCCCGCCTTTTTGATGGTAGAAATGTGCGGATAAGTCTTGTCCTTAGATTTCTATCATCTATATTTTTGAAAAGTGACAACGACTGCGACATAATTATATTGAAAAGTTGCTCTTTGCAATGCGTACTACATGGAGCAGCGAAACGACAAAGGCAGTAGACTATACCGTAGCCCGCTGTCTTTTTCGCTGCCATAGATACAAAACCAACTACATCAAGGAGGTAACACCATGCTGTCAAACAAGAACACCAAAAACGCCAATTTCCTTTTTATTGCTGATATGCTGAAGGATCTCCTTGCGCAGGAGTTGATCACAGAAAAGGAATATGCCAGGGCGAAAAAGTATTATATGAAGCTTACCGGTGCAGATATTGTATTAGCCCGCTGAAAATTGTGTATAAGGTCAATTTTGCGCTGTTCCAATTGTTTTGGTAGCTATTCAGAATAGTTATCAGTATAATGTGGTTTGCCAAAAGTGGTTGGTATCATATTATGATACCAACCAAAAAACGAGAGAGGAGGACACCGAAATGCCTGAAGTACGGCTCATCACCCCGATCACAAGACAGAACACGAAGAAGATGCAGGTTGCAGCTTACTGCCGAGTGTCTTCCAACTCCGCTGATCAGCTCAACTCCTATGCCGCACAGATCCGAGCATACAAAAAATGCATCGGAGCACGCGACGATTGGGAACTGGTGGGCATCTTCGCCGATGAAGGGCTCACTGGAATGAAAAGCGAAACCCGTGATGAATTTCAGCGGATGATCCGCATGTGTGAGCTCAAGCAAATTGACCTGATCATCACGAAATCCATCTCCCGCTTCGCTCGAAACACAAAAGACGCTCTGGCCTATGTAAGAAAGCTCAAGTTGCTGGGTGTGGGCGTACAGTTTGAAAAGGAAGGCATCTCGACGCTCTCTATGGGCGACGAGATGCTTCTTAATACCTTCTCTGCTCTGGCGCAGGAGGAATCGCAGTCCATCTCTATGAACCAGCGCCTCTCAATCGTCAAACGCATGGAACTTGGCGAGTATGTGGACAGCAACGCCCCTTACGGATACCGGTTGGTCGACAAGATGCTGACCGTGTACGAGCCGGAAGCAGGCATTGTGCGGAATATCTTTGCTCTGTACTTGCAGGGCTTCTCCACAAGTGAGATCGCAAAAGAGCTGAACAAACTCAACATCCCTACCAAGGCCGGAAAGGAAACCTGGCGGCCAAGTCGTGTGGCATATATTCTGAAGAACGAAAGGTACATCGGCGACAGCTTTTATCAAAAGACCTACCGAGAAACCACCGTTCCCTTCAACCAACACCCCAATCGTGGACAGGAAGATCACTTCTACGCAAAGGGTACCCACCCCGGCATCGTCGAAAAGGATGTATTCGATGCCGCTCAGACCCTTATTGAAAAGCGCAAGGATGTCTTCGCCAAAGCAACAACACAAAATATCTATCCGCTTACAAGCCGCATTCAGTGTTCTGAGTGTGGCTCTTTCTATAGGCGAAGAATCGTGTCGGGGACTGTGAAGTGGGTATGCTCCCTTCACAAAGATGACAGCACGGCCTGCGACTCCAACTACTACAACGAAGAAAGAATCTACGACGGCTTCATCTCCCTGGTGAACAAACTGCGGTTCTCTGAAGATAACATTCTCGGACAGGTCATCAGC
>DXUR01000275.1 GCA_019417795.1 Clostridiales bacterium
ATGGTGGCCTGTAAAACGCAAACCAAATCGGAAACTTCGTGGTTTTCGGTTTGCGTTTTAGTTTGCGTTTGGTTTTCGATTTCGGTTTGCGATTTTTCAGAAAAAGCCTGTTTTATCAAGGCTTCCTGGTGTTCATCAATCGCAAACTGGTTTCCGTTTTTTCGTAAACCTGATCGCAAACCCAGGTTTGCGATTTGCTTATTTACTGCTGTCTTTGATACCCCTATCTCGTCCGCTATCTGCCGGATTGTTTTCATACCTTCACGAACAGGCCCACAGGACACACGCCCTCAAACCCAGGCGTAGATATGTACCAGCAGCCGGGGCCTGTTGGCTCCCAGGCTACTTCAAGGGTAATCTCGTGCCAGCCATCAGGAAACAAGGCGGTAAAACCCTGCCCTGCGTGTATGCCGTCCCCTTCCAGGAGCAGCCGAGGGTGCGGATCATCGTCTGCCAGATCGGGGAGCTGCAACTGCGCGATCCTCTCTTTATCCCAGCTCATAGACCTTTCCTCCTTCCCCTAAAATAAATCGCTATGCGATCCCGTCCGGGTGAGATATAAAATCAGCTCGTCCCCGTCCACTTCGTAGATCAGCAACCAATCCGGCGTAATGTGGCACTCACGACACCCCGCATAGTCCCCGGAAAGTTGGTGATCCCTGTTTTTCTCCGGCAACGGCTCCCCCGCAGCCAGTTTTTTAATAATATCGGTCAGCAAAGGAATATCAAAGCCGCGCTTTTTCACGCGCTTCAAATCCTTCTGAAACTTTGTGGTTGGTCTTATGTTATACATCGGCAAGCAGCTCCTCCATCATCTGATCGACATTGGAATAGGTCTTGCCAAGGCTCGGATCGGCCTTCATTCTCTTTACTTCCTTGATTGCTTCGACGGTTTCAGCGTTCGGTACATCACCGCTGATTTCAAAGGGTATTCTATACTCCCTCACAGCCTTACGCGCAAAAACATTGAACGCCGTTGTCATCGTCATTCCCATATCAGCACAGAACGCCTCAAACTGCCGCTTCAAGTCTGCGTCCATACGAATGTTAATATTTGTATTTGCCATAGGTAGCAACTCCTTTCACTCTTATTATATCCATTGTATAACTTTTTATTTACAATGTCAATATATATTCCTGGCCGTTTACCCAAGCACTGGCCCTTAAACTTCTACCCTGGTATGTTCGCATTTAGAGGGCAAAAAAGCCTTGATTTATGCGGCTTTCCGGGCGCAGTAGAGAGGGGGCCGGTATTTTACCCTCGGAGGGCTGAAAACGGCTTCTAAAGCGTAACAGGGGCCTTTCTGGGCCTTATTCCTGGCCCCCATCGTGTAGCGCGTCCAGGAGCCAATCGCTCAACTCCTGGGAAGGGGACACCCGCACCGTTATATGCCCATTTTCAAAGCGCACCGCTGGCGGCGGGCAATCCCACCACTTACGGACGGTTTTCGGATCAAGGCCAGTTTCCCGGTGACAGTCGGCCTTGCGTCCCTCCGGGTGCTGCTGCCGCCATTCATAAACCCGCGCCTGGGCCGTTCCGCTGCCTTTTGGCCGCCCATTCCCTTCTCTCCAATTCGTACCATTGGCCTTATCGTTAATCTCCTGGATTGCTCTCGCGCCCTGCAAATGTACTGGCTGTTTGCGCCAGTTCCGCTTATTGACAGGCATAGTCAGGCCGGAGAGCTTCGCTATATCGTCCCTGGGGAATGTCACATAGTCCTCGTTGAACATCTCAAGGGCGCACACCACATCATCTTTTGTAAAGCGGTTTATATCCTCCACGCTCATATCATCGTAGGGCCGAAGCAACGCGAAAGCGTCCCGGCGCAGCTCGTCCTCGTCTATCCCGCATTTCTTCGCATAAATCGCCAGCGTCATAATGCCATAGAAACGATGGCCCACCCGGATTTCATCGGCGATCCGGTGCAGCCACCAGTCGTAAAGGTCACGCTTGACCGTCCAGCGGCCCCGCCGCTCCTTCTTGATGATCCGCCGCTCATACCAATCCGGGTACTTCTCTTTCGCCTCGGCCAGCGACAGTCGGCTCTTTCTCATAAGCCCCTCAAGCCGCTGCTGTTCCCCGTTGCTGTCCGGGATATAATCAAGCAGCCGCGCCAGCTCCACCGGCCCGCCGAGCCGGAACGCCCTCACAGGGTACTCACGCCCCAGCTTCGAGCCAGAGCCGACCACCCGAAAGCCCTGCAAAATCCCCTGCATTTGCGGCTCCTTGATGGTGGAGGTAAACTTATTCCAAATCTGCCGGGTGAGGGAATATTTCAGCTCTTTCAAGCATTTCTGGTTGTACGGGTACATAGGCACCGGCTCTTTCAGCACATAATACAGGTGAAGCCCTGTCCCGCTGTTTACAACAAAGGTTGCCTGGGGCAGAATATCCTTGTTCATCTGGTGCAGCGTGTCCCGGAGCTGGGGCATACCCACCCCATCCAAGTCAAAGACCAGGGCATAGAGATACCGGGCATTTTTGCCGCACCGCCGCCGTCCAAAATAGGAGATCGGGGACATAATCGTGAAATCGGTGTCTTGCAGCTCCCGCAGCTCGTCCAGCTCGTCAGTGACGGTACATCGTTTCGCTTTACCGTCCCCCTCGATCTGCAGGGCAATCCCGGTTGCCTTGTCAACCTCACTTTTGGCCACTGTCACCGCGATCCCGTTTCCCTTCCTGTCCTCAAAATGGCCCTTCCTCTCGAAAGATCCTTCCGGGAAGATCTCACGATAAAACTCATACGGCTCCACCGGCTCTAAAAACTTCTCTAAATGCTCGTTCTTTTCCCTGTAAAGTTCCCGCAGCCGTTCCAGTGCTACTTGCTGATCCGCCATTCCTTACACCTCTTTTCGTACATTCTGCAAACCCATAGGGGGAAAAGGGGGAGCCAAAGAGCGGCCCCTTCGGGGCCTTAAAGAGAAAGTCACCTCCCCCTTTTCCCCCTCGCTCTGGGGCATGGAAATGATGGAAAACCTTTCAGGTTTACCACATTCCCACACCCCGCCGCTCACCCTCATAACCCCCTCCGACTTTCTCCCTGTCCGAGAGAAAATATTTTTATTATTTATCCTGGCCTAAAGACCATAGGGGGGCATATATTATCAATACATTTTATTCCCTATTTTACGACACACTAACTCCCTGCTATCCCCTATACCCACAGGGGGGGCATATATTATCAATACATTTTATTCCCTATTTTTACTGTTATTATAGCCTGTCCGGGCGGCTCTTGCAAGGCCCCCGGACAGGCTTCTTTTACAACTCCATACCGCCCCAGGTGTGGCCCCGTTCCTGCTCTCTTTCCGGCTGCTGCACCTCTGGCACAGGTAGCAGCTCCCGCGCCTTTTCGACCAGGGGCCGGAACTGCTCCGGCAAGTGCTGATCCAGAAAGTCCAGCACCGCCCCGATCCCTTCCTGGAGCCGCGCCGAAATCCCACGCTCCCAGCTCAAATCTTTTTCCAGGTATTCGACCTGCACTTTGAGCTGCCGGTTTTCATTTTCAAGCCGCTTCCGCTCCTGGGCCTCCTTCAGCTTTTCTTTCATCGAGGGGATTTTCTGCTGAAGCTGTTGGTTTTCTACCTTCAGCTCCCGCACCTTCTGCTCTGCCGCCGCACCCCGGATCACCGCCGCCTTCAGCTCCTTCACCTGCTCCACCGTCACACCCTTGACGGCCCCTGTCAGCGTCTTTTCTGGTTGTATCGCGTCCAGATCGGGCTTGACCTTCTCCACCGCTTTCAGCAGCTTCACATTCCCTTGCAGGGCCTTTCTCTGCTTTTCCAAGGCCGCGATCTCCTGCTCTGCCGCTATCACCTGTTCCTGGACAGCTTCAAGCCGCTGGGCCGCTGCCCTGTACTCTGGCAGCTCCATATGAGGGCGGCCACCGCCCAGGCTGATGATCTCAAACTCGTGCGCCTGGGCGATTTCCGTTAGGGCTTCTTTCTCCCGTTCCATCCAGGCTTTCCATTCCGTCTGCTTCCGGCCAAGCCCCTCAAATCCTTGCTGCTTTAACGCTTGTTTCATTGATACCCTCGTTGAGAGGCCCCGGCTCTGCTCCGTTGCCACCGGCACGAAGTCCACATGGAGGTGGGGCGTGGCCTCGTCCATGTGCAGCACCATATTGAACACCCGCAGATGAGGATTGCGCTCCTGGAAGGACTCTGCAAATTCTTTGAGAGCTGCCGCCGCCCGTTCCCCTCCAGGGGAGCCGCACCCGCAGTCCGTCAAGTTGCCGATCTGAAAGATAGCCTCGTGAAATAGCTTCTCCTGCTTGCTCTGCCGGATATGCTCATAGTAGTCTGGTATCTTGTCCCTGGTCTTTTTCTTTTTGGCATTGTAGGCGGCCAGGGCTTCATCGAAAAGTTCGTGGTACACCTTTTTCAAATCCTCGTTGCAAAAGGTGACATTCTGCCCCGACCTGCTTCGGTCTACATTCGCCGCTGAAAAGCTCCTGTTGTTGTGCCGGATACTTCCCCGGCCCGTCATTCCCGAAATGGTTGTGCCTATAAAATCACCCGTCCCTTTCCTGCAAAAGCCTATATCCTACTACTCCTATTTTACCATAACTGGCCGCAGTCCACAACCTCTTTGTTACTTTCTTGTGAGAAAGTAACGCAAAAGCACTTTCACACCGCCGCCCCGTTGTGGCGTCAGTA
>DXUR01000276.1 GCA_019417795.1 Clostridiales bacterium
AAGTTTTCAGAACTTTTATAAAGTTCTGAAAACTTGCTCAGCGGGGCGAAAAGACCTTTTCGACACGCTAAACCGGGAGAGGACAACAGTCCTCTCCCAGTTGGCTTTTTCGATGAAATTTTTAAAGGGGTGCGAGGGCTCACACCACGCCCTGTGCGATCATGGCCTCGGAGACCTTCTTGAAGCCCGCCAGGTTGGCACCGGCCACCAGATTGCCTTCCATGCCGTATTCCTTGGCGGCGTTGTTGATATTGTGGAAGATGTTCACCATGATGCCCTGAAGCTTGGCGTCCACTTCCTCAAAGGTCCAGGAGTAGCGCATGGAGTTCTGACTCATCTCCAGCGCACTGACTGCCACGCCGCCGGCATTGGCTGCCTTGGCCGGAGCGAACAGCAGACCGGCCTTCTGGAAGATGGCGATGGCCTCGGGAGTGGAGGGCATATTGGCGCCTTCGGCTACCGCCATGGCGCCGCCCTTGACGATCTCCTCCGCCTCGGCAGCGGTGATCTCATTCTGAGTGGCGCAGGGCAGGGCAATGTCGCAGGGGATGGTCCAGATGCCGCGGAAGCCCTCGGTATAGGTGCTGCCGGGGACCTGAGCGGCGTATTCCTTGATGCGGCCCCGCTTCACCAGCTTGATGTCCTTGATGATATCCAGCTTGATGCCGTCGGGATCGTGGATATAGCCGTTGGAATCGCTCATGGCCACCACTTTGGCACCCAGCTCCGTGGCCTTCTCACAAGCGAAGATAGCCACGTTGCCGCTGCCGGAGATTACCACGGTCTTGCCGGAAAAGCTGTCATTTTTCAGGGTCTTGAGCATTTCGGCGGTGAGGTAGCACAGGCCGTAGCCGGTGGCCTCGGTCCGGGTGAGAGAACCGCCGAAGGTCAGGCCCTTGCCGGTGAGCACAGCGGCCTCGCTGGCGTTTTTCAGCCGCTTGTACTGGCCGAAGAGATAGCCGATCTCCCGGGCACCCACGCCGATATCACCGGCGGGCACATCGGTAAACTGGCCGATGTGGCGGTACAGCTCGGTCATAAAGCTCTGGCAGAAGCGCATGACCTCGGCGTCAGATTTGCCCTTGGGGTCAAAGTCGCTGCCGCCCTTGCCGCCGCCGATGGGTAGGCCGGTGAGGCTGTTCTTCAGGATCTGCTCAAAGCCCAGAAATTTCAGGATGGACAGGTTCACCGTGGGGTGGAACCGCAGGCCGCCCTTGTAGGGGCCGATGGCGGAGTTGAACTGTACCCGGTAACCCCGGTTCACATGGACCTGACCGGCATCGTCGGTCCAGGGCACCCGGAAGGTGACAACACGCTCCGGCTCCACGAACCGTTCCAGAATGCCGTTCTTCTCCAACTCGGGGCGGCGTTCCACCATGGGCTCCAGACCCTCCAGAACTTCATAGACCGCCTGATGAAACTCCTTCTGATCCGGGTCACGGGCCAGGATCTGCTCATAGACGCGCTTGCAGTATTCATTGTTCAGCATGGGATAGGCTCCTTTCAAATTCTCTGTGCCGGAGGAAATTTTATGCTTTATCTTATCAAATCACAGTTCAGCCGTCCAGTGTATTTTTAAACAAATATGAAAGTTTTACGGGCTGTTCCTGCAAAAAATGACGAGAGAAAATCCTCTGCTGTTCCGGGAAGAACAGCAGAGGATCAAATCGTTTTTCTGTCAAAAACACGGAAGCGGCTTACCGGCCCATGGCATCTCGCAGACGGTCGGTGATGGCCCCCTCGAATACCCGGGAGGAGTGACCGTGGAGGGTTTCCAGCGCGGCGGCGGCCAGACCGCAGGCGGTGTTGCCGCCCATGGAGAGGTCCATGTCGAAAATGAACTTCACCTCCGGGTCCTGAGGCGCGTGGGGAATGTTGGTCTTCAAGCGGCCGATACCGGCGTGGATCTTGGCGGTGCAGCTGGAATCCAGCTTGAACTGCGTGTCGCAGGCGCAGTTGACGACCCGGTCCTCCGACAGATCGGCTTCCGCCATGGGGCCCAGATAGACCGGAGTGAACAGTTCCCGCCAGGAGACATCCTCCAGATCGAGGGTGGTGCGGGAGACGATGTTGAGATATCGCAGGCCTACCCGCTGAAAATAGGCGGGCTTGTAGAGCTGGATGAACGCCGCCAGAGGCTTATCCAGCATCCGGGCAAATTCCTCCCAGCCGGGGTAGGACAGCGTGGACAGAGCGATGAAGTCCTTGGTGAGATTCAGCTTCCATCTGCCGTCCTGAGAGAGGAAGTGGTAATTGGTGACGGGAGGCTGAGGCTCCGGCTTACCGTTGACGATCTGGGGAGGCAGAACGTCCTGCTTTCGGGCGTACTGGGGAAAATCCTCCCGGATACGCTCCTGAAAATCGGCAGGCTCCACATTGTTGATGGAGAGAATGGTGGGAAAGCGCAGCTGGCAGATGACCTCGTGGGCCAGCGTTTTTTCATAGTGGGTGCGGGGACGGTCGGAAAACAGCATAAAAACAGCTCCTTTGCATGAACTATTTGATGGTCCTTATTGTAGCCCCGCCGGGGAGAAAAGTCAACGTTCGGCGGCGGTGGAAACACAGTCCTGCGTACCCGGTTGGAATTCTCTGCCGTAGTTTCCAGATATTGAGGGTTGTTTCCTGTTGGTGGGTTCCGCTACAATAAAGTTACAAAACGGTTACAAAAAGGAAAGGACGGAACAACCATGAAACGACGAGCCTGCAAGCGCCTGCTGACCGCTGCGGTCCTCTGCGCAGCACTGACGGTCCCTGCCAAAGCTGCCCGGCGGAGCGTACCGGTGCAGATCGACGGGAATCCTATCGCCGTGTCCACCTATGTGGAGCGGGGCGTGACCTATGTGCCCCTCCGGGCCTTGCTGAATACGATGGGAGCGTGGGACGTCTGGTGGGACGAAGCCACGGGCCGGGCCGCAGCTGCCTCTGATGACACCCACCTTTGGGCGGACCCGGCGGCGGATACCGTCACCGTCGACGAAAAAACTGTCCGGGGCCGGGTCACGGTGGAAAACGGCGCCACCTATGTCCCTCTGCGGCTGGTGGGGGAGGCCCTTGACTGTCAGGTGGAGTGGGATCCCTATCTGGGGGGCGCGGCAGTGACCTCTCCCGGCGCGGCCTACGATGCCGGGGAATTGTACTGGCTGTCCCGGATCATCTGCGCCGAAAGCGGCGCGGAGTCAATGTCCGGGCAGATCGCCGTGGGCAACGTGATCCTGAACCGGGTCAGGAGTGGCAGCTTTCCCAATACCGTGGAGGGCGTCATTTTCGACCGGAAGGACGCAGTGCAGTTTGAGCCAGTGAGCAACGGGCGGGTCTATCTGCCGCCTACCTCACAGTCGGTGGAGGCCGCCAAGCGGGCGCTGGACGGGGAAAATGTTGTCGGCTCCGCCCTGTATTTCTACGCCCCGGCTCTATCGCAGGGGACGTGGATCAACGCCAACCGACCCTATCAGCAGACCATCGGCTGCCATCGGTTCTACCGGTGATACGGGACAGGAGGGTGCTTCATATACATAAAAACCGGCTTCCGTTTTACGGAAGCCGGTTTTTATATGACTATTTAAACGTAGCTCTGGGTGGTCACATCGAACACGCCCCGGGTGGTGATGCGGAGGGAGGGAATCACCGGCAGGGCCATGAAGCTCAGAGTCATGAAGGGATCGATGCCGGGGTTCACGCCCAGCTTGTGGGCGGCATCCTTGGCGGTTTCCAGCTTTTCGTTCACCGTGACCAGCGGCTCGTCGCTCATGATGCCGGCGATGGCCAGAGGCACCTCCGCCACGGGCTGACCACCGTCCCACACCACGATGCCGCCGTTCAGCTCCACTACCCGGTTGACGGCGGCGGCCATATCCGTCTCGTTGGTGCCCACCACGATGATGTTGTGGGAATCGTGGGAGATGGAGGTGGCTACCGCGCCGGATTTCAGGCCGTAGCCCTGAATGTAGCCGATGCCGATGTGATGGGTGTTCTTGTGCCGTTCCACAACGGCAATCTTCAGCACATCATATTCCACATCGATACGGTCAGAGTACCCGGCGTCCACCGTGGTGATCTCGCCGTCCACCATACCGATGATGCCCCGGGGACGCTTCTCGGCGAAGTCCTCGGCGGTGAGGGCCGCCACATGGAAGGTCTTGTGAGCCCGCTCCACCAGATACGGCTCGATCTCCGGGGATGGGAAATCCTGGATCTCGCCGTGATCCACCATGAGAACGCCCTTCTTGTAGACCTGCTCGATGTTGAAGTTCTGGAAATTGTCAATGATGACGAAGTCTGCCAGATAGCCGGGGGAAATGCCGCCCCGATTGTTCAGCAGGAAGTACCGGGCGGCGTTGTGGCAGGCCACCTTGACTGCGGTGATGGGGTCGGCACCCAGAGAGATGGCTTTCTTTACAATGTAGTCGATGTGGCCCTTTTCCAGCAGGTCATTGGGGTGCTTATCGTCGGTGCAGAACATGCAGCGGTCAGCATACTTGCCGGTGAGCAGGGGCATCAATGCCTCCAGATTCCGGGCGGCAGTGCCCTCCCGGATCATGATGAACTGGCCCCGCTCCAGCTTGGCGATGGCGTCCTTCACATCATGGCACTCGTGGTCGGAGTAGACGCCGGCGGCGATGTAGGCGTTGAGGTCGTTGC
>DXUR01000277.1:0-2531 GCA_019417795.1 Clostridiales bacterium
CCCTTTTCAAAGGCCAGATACTCCGCGGCGGTCAGGGCCATACGGGGGGCGGCGATACGCTCCACAGCGGGGTCGTTGGCCAGGTTGGTGAACAGCACCGTGCGGTCGATGGCGCCGGTGCGCTTGAACTCGCTGACGAAGAACTCGGATTCCTCGAAGGTGATGCCGATGGCGGCGAACACCACGGCGAAGTTGGAGCCTTCATCCCCCAGAACCTTGGCCTGACGGGCGATCTGCGCCGCCAGATTGGCGTGGGGCAGACCGGAGCCGGAGAAGATGGGCAGCTTCTGGCCGCGGACCAACGTATTCAGGCCGTCAATAGTGGAAACGCCGGTCTGGATGAACTCGTTGGGATAGTCGCGGGCGGCGGGGTTCATAGGCAGGCCGTTGATGTCCCGGTACTCCTCGGGGAGGATGTCGGGGCCGCCGTCAATGGGCTGGCCCATGCCGTTGAACACGCGGCCCAGCATATCGCCGGACACGGCCAGCTGCAGGGGGTGGCCCAGGAAGCGGACCTTGGCGTCCGCCAGATTGATACCGGCTGCGGATTCAAAGAGCTGGACCACGGCGGCGTCGCCATTGACCTCCAGCACCTTGCCCCGGCGGAGGGAGCCGTCATGCAGCTCGATCTCCACCAGTTCGTCATAGGTGACGTTTTCCACCATGCGGACCATCATCAGAGGGCCGCTGATCTCCTCAACGGTTTTATATTCACGGATCATTCGTCGTCCCCTCCTTTGGCTGCAATGGCAGCGATCTGCTGCTCCATATCAGACTGGATCTGATCGTAAACCGCCGCGTATTCCTCAGCAGGCACGCTCTTGGCGCGGCCGATCTGCTCACGGGCCGGGATCTGGAACAGCTCCTGGGCGGAAGCGCCCTTGGCGATAGCGTCCCGGCAGAGGACGTCATAGCTGAGGATCATGCCCAGCAGCTTCTTCTGCCGCTCGTAGTCGGAGAAGCTATCCACATCCATAAAGGCATTCTGCTGCAGGAAGTCCTCGCGGACCATACGGGCCACCTCCAGCGTCAGCTGGTCGCCGGCGCCCAGAGCGTCCTTACCAACCAGCTGAACGATCTCGTTCAGGCTGGCCTCGTTTTGCAGGATGCCCATAGCCTTGGTGCGGTCCCGCATGAACTCGGGGCCGAGATTTTCGTCAAACCACGGCTTCAGGGAGTCCAGATACAGGGAATAGGAGCTCAGCCAGTTGATGGCCGGGAAATGACGCTTGTAGGCCAGAGAGGAGTCCAGTGCCCAGAACACCTTGACGATCCGCATGGTGGCCTGAGAAACCGGCTCGGACAGGTCGCCGCCCGGAGGGGACACGGCGCCCACAGCCGTCAGGCTGCCCCGGCGCTCGTCGGAGCCGATGCACTCCACGCTGCCGGCACGCTCGTAGAACTGGGCCAGACGGGAGGCCAGATACGCGGGGTAGCCTTCCTCGCCGGGCATCTCTTCCAGACGGCCGGACATCTCACGGAGGGCCTCGGCCCAGCGGGAGGTAGAGTCTGCGATAACGGCCACATCGTAACCCATGTCGCGGAAGTACTCCGCGATGGTGATACCGGTATACACAGACGCCTCACGGGCGGCCACGGGCATATCGGAGGTGTTGGCGATCAGCACCGTCCGCTTCATCAGGCTTTCGCCGGTGCGGGGGTCCTTCAGCTCCGGGAACTCCCGCAGAACGTCGGTCATCTCGTTGCCGCGCTCGCCGCAGCCGATGTAAACCACGATGTCCACGTCGGACCACTTGGCCAGCTGGTGCTGCACCACGGTCTTGCCGGAGCCGAAGGGTCCGGGGACTGCCGCCGTGCCGCCCTTGGCGATGGGGAACATGGTATCGATGATCCGCTGACCGGAGCACAAGGGCCGCTTGGGGGGATACTTCTTCGTATAGGGACGGCCCACACGGACGGGCCACTTCTGGAGCATGGTGAGGGGGACTTCCCTGCCGTCCTCGGTCTTGAGGGTGGCGACGGTCTCCGTCACGTTGAAGGAGCCGCTCTGGATGGAGGTGATGGTGCCGCGCATGGTGGGCGGCACCATGATCTTATGGAGCACAACGGCCGTCTCCTGGACCGTGCCCAGGATGTCGCCGCCGATGACCTGATCGCCCACCTTGGCCACCGCGTTGAACTCCCACTTCTTCTCGTGGTCCACGGCGGGGACCTCCACGCCGCGGGTGATGCAGGCGCCTACCTTCTCCACGATCTTCTCCAGCGGACGCTGGATTCCGTCATAAATGCCCTCGATCATGCCGGGGCCAAGCTCCACGCTCATAGGCGCGCCGGTGGTCTCCACCTCGGCGCCGGGGCCCAGGCCAGAGGTCTCCTCATAGACCTGAATGTTGGCGGTGTCACCCTTCATGGTCAGGATCTCACCGATCAGGCGCTGGGGGCCGACACGGACCACGTCGGACATATTGGCGTCCGCCAAGCCCGTAGCCACCACCAGCGGCCCGGAAACTTTAACAACTTTACCGCTCAAATTCGATAACCTTCTTTCTTCAATTTTACAGAAGGAACAA
>DXUR01000277.1:2631-4634 GCA_019417795.1 Clostridiales bacterium
AGGATATCCGCACCCACAGCCCGTTCGATGGCGCTCTGGATGTTCGATTTTCCGATGCCCAGAGACCCTTCCCGGCCGGGGATCAGGATAATGGCGGGCTGGATATTGTCCTTATAACGGTCCAGCACGTCGGCCATATTCTTGGCCAGGGTCTCTGTCAGGTAGATCACCGCGCAGTCGGTTTTGGCCAGGTCATGGACGGTTTTCCGGGCCTCCTCCACGGAGGTGACGGGATAGGTGTCCAAGCCCAAGGCCCGGAAGCCCATGACGGACTCCCAATCGCCGATGACGGCGATGGAATAGGTTGCTGCCATGTTCTCCCCTCCTTACGCGCAGGTCCGCCGCAGGCGGGACCGGATGACCTCCGGGCTCAGCCCGGCGGCGCGGCCCATCAGCAGGATGCGGATGTTGGTGTACTCCGTCTCCCGGGCCGCCAGATAAGCCAGCAGCGGAGCTTCCCCGAAGGGGATCATCTGTGCCCCGGCCAGATAATCGCTGACAGCGTCGTCGCAGCGCTTTTCAAACTCCGTCAGGGAGCCGCCCTTCAGGGCCGCCTCCCCTGCCTCCGCCGCCTGTGCGAACCGGGTGGGGCCGTAGATCTCGTTCAGACCGCCGGCGGGGTGATTCGCCGCCGCCAGGATTGCCGCCGGTTCCACGGTGCCGCTCTCAAAGAGAACGCCCGCCAGAAAATCGGCGTTTTTCCCCATCCGCAGCGTCCGGATCAGCGCCCGGAGATTGGCGGCATCGATCTGGGTCTCCACATATCCCCGAAGGAACTGGCTGCCGGTATCCTCTGCTACTTGGGCCATGTCCCGGTACATCCAACGGTCCAGCACGATGTCGCTGAGCTGGGGGTCCCGGGTGGTATCCAGTACGGACTTGGCCTCCGCCACAGCCGCCGGCAGAGCACCGGGCAGTTTGTCCAGTTCTCCGCTTTCCACGGCGGTTTTCAGCTCCGCTGCTCCGATGCGACCCATATCCATCAGCATCCGGTCCGGGCTGGTACCCATAGCGGCTGCCTTCAGGATGGCCTTTGCATTGTGATAGTCGTATTTCAGCTTGAATATGTCGATATATCTGGGGTCCGGCGCGCCGTCACCAAGGTCAGTGAGCAGCTCCTCCCGGGCCTGAGACAGCGCCGCGTCCATAGCCTCCGGCCGGGCGGCGTCCAGCTCCGGATAGCCGCAGTCCTGAAGAAGTTTGGAGACTTCCTCATCGCTGCGGGCCTCCAGCAGACGCTCCATGCGCTCCGCCGTCAGCAGCGTGGTCTCCATGGCCCGGACACGGGCGGAGATCGCCAGATAATCCGTATCTTTGATTTTGTTAGCCAAGGTATGACCTCCCCTCAGCCGAACAGCCGCTGAGCCACCTGTCCCGCCGTTTCCGCCTTCTGCAAACGAACCAGCGTATCAAAGGCACAGTTGACCTCAACGTTGCCGTCCTTGAGGATGAAGCCCCCCTGAATGGGCGCGGTCTCGCCGGAGAGGGTCAGCTTGCCGCCGGACTTTCCGTTGGCAGCGTCCACTGCGGCCTGCCCAACCGTTTCCCGATCCTGGGCGGAGAAGAGAACTTCTCCCGCACCATGAGGCGCGGCCTGAAGCAGCAGCTCCGTCAGCACCTCTACGTAACGGGCCTCCGGCAGGTTCCGCAGCTTTTCCAGCGCCTTGGCGTAGGTCTCCTCCATGACCGCTTGCTTGGCGGCCAGGACCGTTTTCCGGGCCTCCATCTGGGCGGCGCTGATGAGACGTTCCTCCCGCTCTGCCGCCAGACGCTCGTTCCGGGCAGCCAGATCGGCCACTTCCTTGTCCGCCTGGGCCTGATAGCGGGCGGCGACCGCCGCCGCCTCCTGGCGGGCTTTTTCCAGCAGGGCGTCCGTCTCCGCTTTCGCGTCGGTATTCAGCCGCTGGATAATGGTATCAATTCCGTTCATCATTGAATCCCCTTTCTTACAGGGATCAGGCGCTGATATTGATGATCATCAGCATGGAAGCCAGCAGGGACAG
>DXUR01000278.1 GCA_019417795.1 Clostridiales bacterium
ACCATCAGCCGGGAATACGGCGCAGGCGGCCATTCCATCGGCCAGCAGGTGGCAAAGGAACTGGGGATCCCGTTCTATGACCGGGATATTTTGAAGGCAACAGTCCAGACCAGCGGATTTGATCCGGATATGGTGGAGCACGATCAGGAGGATGTATCCTCCACGAATTTCTTCTTCAAGAGCATCTGCTCCTTTGCGGACGCCTCCTTTTCTGACACCCAGGATGCCATCCACGATGTGCAGAAGGCGGTCATTCTCCATTTCGCCAAGGAGGGACCCTGCGTGATCCTGGGCCGCTGCGCTGACGAGATCCTGCGGGAAGCGGGCATGGAGAGCCTGAACGTGTTCATCCATGCCGACGCGGTGCACCGGGCGGTGCGGGCCAGCGAGCTTACCGGCTGCACGGACGCGACGGAGCTGCAGAAGATCATTGCCAAAAAGGACAACAGCCGTCATACCTATTACAACCACTATACCGGCAAAAAGTGGGGCGACAGCCATAACTACCATCTGGTACTGGATAGCGGCAAGCTGGGCTATTCCCTGTGCGCCAAGCTTATCATCGAAGCGGCCAAGGGCGAATAAGGGCGTTAAAAGCAGGGAACAGTAATGTTCCCTGCTTTTTTCAAATACAAACTGACTGGATAACATAGAAAAAGGGGGACTGACCATGGAAGTGACAACGCTTATCCGGACGGTGGGATTGGATCTTTTGAAACCGGCACTGCCGCAGAGACAGCTGGACGGCCATAAAGGGACCTTTGGAAAGCTGCTGATCGTAGGCGGCGCGGTGGGCTACACCGGCGCGCCCTATCTCACCGCGTCGGCGGCGGCACGGACCGGCTGCGGGCTGGTGTCGCTGGGAGTGCCAAAGACCATCTGGCCCATCGAGGCAGCCAAATGTGTCTCCGCCATGCCCTTTCCGCTGCCGGAGAAAAACGGTATGCTGGCGGGAAAGGCTCTGCCGCAAATTCTGGAAAAGCTGGACGGCTACGACGTGCTGGCGCTGGGGCCGGGGCTGGGCCGCGGCCGGGAGACTGCCCGCCTGGTGTGGGAGCTGCTGAAAACGGAAAAACCGCTGGTGCTGGACGCCGACGGCATAAACGCCCTTTCCGGGCATATAGATCTACTGGATGCCCGCCGGGGCAGGCCCACGGTTCTGACGCCCCATGAGGTGGAGTTCGCCCGCATCGGCGGCGATCTGAGCCGTGGGGACCGGGAACGGGCGGCACAGGACTTCGCCATGGCCCATGGCTGCGTTCTGGTGCTGAAGGGCCACCGGACCGTCACGGCGTCGCCGGAGGGGGACGTTCTGGTGAACACCACCGGCGGCAGCGGATTGGCCAAGGGCGGCAGCGGGGATGTGCTGACCGGCGTCATTGCTTCCCTGATGGCCCAGCGGGCCGACGCGCTTCGAGCCGCGGCGGTGGGAGTCTGGCTTCACGGCCGCGCCGGGGATCTGGCGGAACAGGAGCTGACGGCTTACAGCGTCACACCGGAGGACGTGGTCCGGAAACTGCCCGACGCCATCCGGGAAATTCTGGAATAACGGAGGGAAACAGGGTGCGCATCGAAAACTGCGTACCAATGATAGCCCTGTGCCTGCTGCTGTGCGGCTGCGGGAAACAGACAGCGGAGCCGGCGGCGGACCTGCGGTCGGTCTATCAGGAGATGTCCGGCTGTGAAATGACGGCGGAGGTCACCTGCGAACAGTCTGGGCTGGAATGGTCCGCCACGCTTCACGGTACCTATGTGCCGGGCGGGGAGAGCACCGTGGAGGTGCTGGAGCCGCTGGAACTGGCAGGCGTCCGGGCGGTCATCCGGGAGGAAGGCTGGACGCTGGAATACGGCGATCTCTGTCTGGATGCCGGAACATTGACGGAGGAAGCCGTCAGCCCCGCCACGGCACTGGCCCGGATCGTGTATGCGCTGCGGGAGGGCTGGCTGCTGGAACAGAATGACGAAAGCCGGGAGGGAGTCCCCTGTACCCGGCTGGCGCTGGACCAGACCGGCGCGTCGGACACGGACATCGTGACCACCGTCTGGCTCCGTCAGGCGGACGGAACGCCTTTCCTCGGAGAGATCGCCGTGGACGGCGAAACAATTTTGACGGTACGGTTTACGAAATTCGGATTTTGTGATACAATAACGGATAATTCGTAAAAACAGCGGGGAGGACCCCGCAAATCCACATAAGACAGGTGAATCAACTTGGAGGATACGATTTTACGGCGCACCTGGGCGGAGATCGACCTGGATGCTTTGGAACACAACTACAATGTGGCCCGGCAGAAGATCGGCCCCGGCGTGAAGTATCTGGGCGTGGTGAAGGCGGACGCCTACGGCCACGGCGCGGTGCAGGTGGCCCGGAAGCTGGAACAGCTGGGGGCGGACTATCTGGCAGTGTCCAGTCTGGACGAGGGCCGGGAACTGCGCCACGGCGGCATTACCATGCCCATTCTGATTCTGGGGCATACCCCTCCGGAGATGGTGTCCCAGCTCATCGAATACAACATCACTCAGGCGGTGTCCGCCAAGGCCAAGGCGGAGGCGTACAGCGCCGAGGCTGTGAAGTGCGGCGGCACGCTGCGGGTCCACATCAAGGTGGATACCGGTATGTCCCGGCTGGGCTTTCTGGTCCGGGGCGAGCATTTCGAAACCGGCGTGGAGGCCATCGCGGAGTCCTGCGCCTTGCCGGGGCTGGACCCGGAGGGTATTTTCACCCATTTCGCCGTCTCTGATATGGACGGCGCGGACTATGAAGCGTATACGAGGGAGCAGTTCGGCGTCTTTACCCATGTGCTGGACGCACTGGCCGCCAAGGGCCGCACCTTCCGCATCCGCCATTGTGCCAACAGCGGCGCCCTGACCCGCTATCCGGAGATGTATCTGGATATGGTCCGCCCCGGCATCGCCCTTTACGGCGTGGGGGATGACGCGGAGCGGCTGGGCCTGCGGCCGGTGATGCGGCTGAAGTCCTGCGTGTCCACCATCAAGGTCCTTGACCCGGATACCACCGTCAGCTATGGCCGGACCTTCCGCACGGAGGGAAAGACCCGTATGGGCGTACTGCCCATCGGCTATGCCGACGGCTTCTTCCGGGGGCTTTCCAACCGCATGGCGGTGCAGACGGCCTATGGCCCGGCACCGCAGCGGGGCCGCATCTGCATGGATATGTGCATGGTGGACCTGACAGACCTGCCGGAGGTAAAGGTGGGGGATACGGTGGAGATCTTCGGCCAGACCCAGAGCGTAGACACACTGGCGGCGATTTTGGACACGATCCCCTACGAACTGACCTGTGCCGTGAGTAAGCGGGTCCCCAGATTGTATATGGAGAACGGCAAGGAGACCGAGCGGAGCTTGCGGCTGCTGTGAGCAGGTCAGTTCGCCGCCGCAAATGCGGCGTACAAGCGTTTTGCGGAGCAAAACCTTGAAATGGGCCGAATTCATTTCGGACCATTTGAGTCCAATGAAAGGGCTCCCGCCGGGATCGAGATCCCGGTGGGATACTGACCTGTGCGGTGAACAAACGGGTCCCCAGACTGTATATGGAAAACGGCAAGGAGATCGAGCGAAGCCTGCGGCTGCTGTAAGCAGGCACCTGCACTCCGTCAGGCGCATAGGATGACACGGGGCGGGACACCGGAATTTTGCCCCGGTGGTATAAATTCCGGTGCTGCGTGGGAGAATGAAAGTGGCCTCACCGAATGGTGACGGGTACTTCTTTCGGCGGAGTGTGAACTTTGTGGATACGAGTGTCAAGCGCGGCGATATTTACTATGCCGATCTCTCTCCGGTGGTGGGCAGCGAGCAGGGCGGCGTCCGTCCGGTGCTGATCATTCAGAATGACACCGGCAACCGATACAGCCCCACGGTCATCGCGGCGGCCATCACCTCGCAGACGGGCAAGGCCCGCCTGCCGACCCATATCGCCCTTCCGGTGAACGAGAACTGCGGCCTGAACCGGGATTCCATCATCCTGCTGGAGCAGGTGCGGACGCTGGATAAAAAGCGGCTGCGGGAACGGATGGGCCATGTGGAGGAACAGGTGATGGAGAAGGTGGACACCGCCATCGCGGTGAGCTTCGGACTGCCCCACGACCAGTTTGTATAAGAGACAGAATACTGCCTCCCGGCGGGCGGAAACGCCCATCGGGAGGGAGCCAAGAGACAACGGAGGTACATATGAAAAATAGATGGGCATTGCGTCTGGCGGCGCTGACACTGGTAAGCTGCCTTGCCATGAGCGGCGTTTCCCTGGCGGTGGAGCCCGGATCTGCCACCGATCCGCTGGTGACACTGAGTTATCTGAACGATGTGTTTCTGGGACAGATCATGACCAAGGTAGACCAGAAGATCACTGCCCGGAACAGTCAGCTCCTTCAGCAGTCCGGGGGCGCGGGCGGAATGTCCGGCGTGGAATTTGCCGTGGTGACCCTTTCCAAGGGACAGGTCCTCACCGGAGACATCGGCTGTGAAGTGATGCTCCGGGTGGGTACGGCCTCCTGCGTGTCGCCCTCCAATCCGGGACTCATCGACGAGACTACCGCTGCCTCCCTGAATAACGGCGGCGCGCTGGCGGCCAACCATCTCTATATGATGACCATTGAGGGCCGGGGCGTCAAAGCCG
>DXUR01000279.1 GCA_019417795.1 Clostridiales bacterium
CCGCTTTTTTCTGCAATATGTTGGATAGACTGGATGCCGACGCCGTTTCCCTTTCGTTTGGAGGATTGAAACACACCGTTCTTCTCCCTGATTTCGCCGTCATAGGCATTCTCAACTTCGATCAGAAGCAGACGCCCGGCATGCAGGTATGCAGTGATTTTAATCTGCCGTCTGTCTGGTGCAGTGCGGATACTGGCTTCGAGCGCATTTTCCAACAAGTTGGACAAGACCAGACACATGTTGATCTCATCGACCGGAAGAGTCTGCGGCAGATCGAGCTTTGCACAAAAGGGAATGCCTTCGCGCTTTGCCAGGGCACAATAATAACCGATGACGCTATCTGCTGCATGGTTTTCGCAGAAGTGTATACCGAGATCCGGGATGCGGGAAATGTTTTTTTCAAGGTAGCTTTTCAATCTTTCCAGATCGCCGGTCTCAGCCAGTGCGGAAATTTGATTCAGTTGATGGCGCATATCATGCCGCGCCTGCCGCACTTCTTCGATGGCGGTTTTGAGATTCTCATAGCGTTGCTGCTGCAGGAAAAGAAGCTGGTTTTCCTGCTGTAATCTCGCGTTGCGGTTGAGACTGGTGGCCATTAGCAGGAAAATTGCGTTGAACAAGAGCAAAAGCAAAAGAAGTGCAATACTTATCACAATATAGCCCTGTAATACACGACCGGTCCTGAGCGTCGTCTGATAGCGCGGGATCATAAAAAGGTTCAAAAAAATGAACACCAGCGGCAAAACCCAGAACACATACCACGTTTGCGCAAAATTATCGTCCTCGACCATCACACGAACTGCATGGGTTGACGGATAGAGCGCTGTCAGCACCAAAATCCAGCAAACAACATTATAAAATACACAGGCTGCAAGGCAGAACCATGGTTCGTCCTGTGGCAGTTGCATATGCAGAGCAATCGCAGCGCTGATAGCCCGGGACAAGCTGTTGATGCATGCAAACACTGCGCAGACAGTCAGTGCAATTGTTCCGGATTTCCAGAGGGAGATTTGGAGTGTTCCGGTATATAGCCCAATTGCAAGCAATGTGATCCCTGCCAGGGCAGACGCAGTGGACGCATGAAGCTGATAGCAGACGATCCCACCACCGATACATAATCCTGCCATCAGTGGGAGAATCCGGGCGGCAAGCTTTCCGGGAGACTGCTTCAGATAGGATTTTACAGGGAAATATGCAAGTAAAAGACCGGGGAGTACAACGGACAACTCCAGGATCGGACGCAGAATATCTTTCATCTCATACACCCCCTTGCAGCAGAAATTCCATAAATGCCTGCCTGGCAGGCTTCAAAAGTTCCTGGTTGACATATACGCGGCTGCCGTCGGTCATGCAGAAAGCAGCGGCCTGAAAATCAGCGGCATGTTCTAAATTGACAATCACACCGCGGCTGCAGACAAAAAAGCGTGGATCTTTTTTCAGCGGCTCGGTAAATGCCTTAAAGCTTTGCCGCGTGGCAAGCGTTTTTCCGGCAGTTGTGCGAATGTTGATCATATGAGCAAAATGCTCGGCATAGATAATGTCCCTATAGCGAAGGCGAACATCGCTGCCACTGACTTTCACCATCAGAATCGGCTCAGGACGCGGAAGTTTAGCGAGCATTTCAGTAAGCAGACCGGCAAGTTCTCCCTCGGAAAAGGGCTTCACGAGATAGTGGAATGCCCGCACCTGAAATCCCTCCAGTGCATGGTCGGTAGATGTTGTGGTGAAGATCAGAAAGCAGTCTGCATCCGTCTTCCGAAGTTCCTTTGCGGCATCCATGCCGCTTAATCCTTTCATGTAAATGTCCAGAAATGCCACAGTAAAGTGCCGTTCTTTTTCTGCTGCGAGAAAGCTCTCGCTGTTATCAAATTCTAAGATCTCCGTCTCTACACCGTACAAGCTCAGCTGTCGCTCAAGCCGCATTTTCAACAGCGCACGTTCGGTCTCGATATCATCCACTATTGCTATTCTCATATCGGACTGACTCCTTTGTAAAAAATTCCAACTAAATTATATCATACCTGTCCAACACCGGCACAATGAAAAACTCAGATTTCGTGACGGAATTGAGGGTTTCGTGCCAAATGGCTTGAAAAGCGTTTGCATATCCGTATACTGACAAGCAGAAAGCATCAATGACGGCAGAAAGGAGGGAGTGCCGTGTACCACATTGCCGTGCTGACAAGTAGTGAAACACAGGAAGCCTTTTATATAGAGCAGCTTTCACGGTTCTGCTTTGAACGCGGTCTGTTTCCCAAAATGGACTGTTACCGTGGGCAGGAGTTGTTCTTTGATGTGGCGCGTATAAATGCGCCAACCTGCACTGTGATCGCACTTCCGGGAGTAGAAGGGTTGAATGCGGTGGAGCATCTGCGAACGCTTTTTCCCGAAACGCGCATCATCTGGTGCAGCGATCTGGATTTTTCCCTGCATGCGTTTCGGCTGCGTGTAGACTATTTTCTGTTAGAGCCAATAACAGAAGAAGCGTTTCAGCAGGGACTTTCTACATGGTTAGATGGGAAAAAAACGTCTGCCTTATTCCGAGCGGATCACAACAAACATAACAATGAGGAGGATTATTGATGAAAAAGAAAAAAAAGATTTATTCTGTATTTAGCTTTCTTCTGGCGGGAACACTGTGCCTGTCTATGGCGGCCTGCGGTGGAACGCCCACACCGGCAGAGGACGAAACAACATCTTCTGCACCGTTATCCGGTGCACTGCCCGTGAAGGCTTTACAACCCAAACACGTGGATGAAAACCCTTATATGGCAAAAAGTGATGCAAACATCCATCACGACGGCTACAACACCGACTCAACGGATGAAATTCTGCCGCTCGGCATCTATCCGGAAATCAATGTTTCCTTTGAGACAACGAACCCGAACGCCTCACCCGCGATTTACTTTGACAACTACGGTCACGCGGTCGTGCCACTGCTCGGCGGCATCGCCATCCGTGATCTGAATGCAACAGAGACGAAGACGCTCGGCTATTTTTCACCGATGCAACATGATGGCGGCGGTTACGTCATCCAGAGTTCCTACACATTCCTTGACTCTAAAAACCGTGTCGTCTGCCCGACGAGCAACAACCATGTACTGATACTGCGTACGACAGAGGAAGATGGCAGCGTCATTCCGGAATTTGAAAAGGTTCTGGATATCGATATCAAGGCAGCTGCTGAGACCGCGCTCGGCAAAGAGCTGACACAGAATCTTCTGTCCGTGGTCTTTGACTACGACGGAAATCTTTGGTTCGCCACCGGCGGCTTCCGAATCTATCCCGAGCGGCAGCAGCAGGGTGTTCTCGGCTACATTGCCCACACAGCGATAGAATCGATTCTGAATGGCGAACAAACCGATCTTTCAAAGGCTGTCTTTGTTTACGGGCTGCCCCTTGGCGAGGGCGCAGAAAACGGCATTGCTGCCTCCAAAGACGGTGCGGTCATTCTGACGAACCAGAACTGCTATCTGTTGCGCGCGGAAGAAGGTGTGAACGTTGTGTGGTGCACGCCATATGAGAGTGTCGGTGCGAAGGTCAGTCATGATGGCGATAAGACTACCGGCGGCGGCCTTGCCTGGGGTGGCGGCTGCTCGCCCACACTGACACCAAACCTTGTACTGTTCACCGACAACGCAGACCCCGTTAAGCTTCTTGCGCTCGACATGAAGACCGGAGAGGTCGTAGCCAGCATGCCTGTTTTGGATGATCTGCCCGATGGGTATCAGGTGGCGGTTGAGAACTCTGCAATCGTTTATGACGACGGTGAAGGCACCGTCAGCACGATCGTCTGCAACTGGTTCGGCGCTGGTAACGCAGGTCTTGCCGACCCTGACAATGACTCTTCGATTCAGAGCTACGCCAACATTTATGACCAGAACTGGCTGATGAAGGGTAATGTTATGATTGCCCCGGGCGTTGAGCGGGTGGACACCCTAAAAACCGCCGATGGCTATGAAATGAAGAGCGTCTGGAGCCGGAACGATTTGCGCGACACGGCGATCATGAAGCTCTCCACTGCAACAGGCTATATCTACGGTTACGTACAGGATTTGGATACCGGCATGTGGCAGTACATTATTTTGGACTTTGCAACAGGCGAAACCGTCTTCACGATGGATGTGTCCAACAAATACGGCTACAATAATATGGCCATCGGCATGTACACCGGCAGCAACGGAAATACGCTCTACTGCCCGACAGGCTATCTGGAACTGCTGCGTTTGCAGGATCGCTTTGTGTACCTGCCAGAGCTTCCGTACCGTGAGGTTGATCTTGATCAGGCGGCAAGAAATGTTCTTTCGCAGGATCAGTTTGAGCAGGATGGCGGTGAAGGTACGGTTGCAAGCTGGCACAACACCGCGACCATCTGCAACGTGCATCCCAACACCATGGTAGCCTTCCGTATGAACAACCTGGCCGGCAACGCCTCCGATCTGACGCTCTACGCCTATGGTGCAGACGGCAAGCTGGAAAAGGTTGACTCTGAACTGTGGTCGCTCACAGACGAGACCGGAGCGAATGTGACGGAGCTGACAGACGGTGTGCTCTATGAACTGCGCGTGACCGTCTCCGACGGCGGTGATTTCGACCTGAGCGAAACAGAAAAAGAAATCAAGCTATC
>DXUR01000028.1 GCA_019417795.1 Clostridiales bacterium
GGCAGATCGGGCCGGGGGTGGCATGGTGTGAGCCGGAACCGTGGGCGGCAGATCGTCGCCGTGGTGGCTGCGGCCTATGCGGGCGCGGGCGGTGGGGCGCACTCATGCAAGCCCGGGGGCAGCGCAAGCCGCCAGCAGGCAGAGGGGCAGCAGAAGCAGCAACCAGGAGCCGCCAGCCGGGAGACCGGACAGCAACCACCGCACCAGGCAGGGACAGCCCACCACCAGCGGGAGCGGAACAGGCAACCAACGCCAGCACCAACGCCAGCGGCCAGGCCGAAGATCACACCAAACGCGCCCGCGCCTTCGCCCGCCCGCGCGAAGTCGGAACGCCCGCGCCCGCGAAAGGTACTGCTGGGCCGCAGGCCAAGCCTTGCGGGTTCGGAAGCGCAAAATTTTTTTAGGTAAGGGGTCAAAAAATCGCTTCCCTGGGGCCGGGCCGGGAAATAGTTAGGGGGTCAAAAATGCGACAAACGGGAGCGGATGAACGAGCAAGACATAAAAAATCCCTCATGAGCTATGCGATAGATAGCACAAGAGGGAAATGAATAAGGAATTATTTTGAAAAGCACTTTTATTTTGCGACAATATGCGATATAATACAAGGGCCAAACCAATCTGAATAATTGCGCAAACAAAATCCAAAGGGGTTATTATACCCTTTTGGGTATTCTCCTATGCGAACAGAGTGAATTTGATAAAATGCAAATTCCGTTTCTGTTCGTATGGGGAAACCCGTTTGCGCAGATTGGTTTGGCGACTATCGGAGTTTGTGTTTTTGTGCGGCTGCTTCGGTAGCCGCACTTTTTATTTTATACAAAGGGGGTTGCGACACAGTGAAAACAAAAAGAGGAATGGTACTTCTACTATTTATGGGAACGCTCCTTTTGCTTATGTCTGGGTGCGGAGCAAAATATGAAAATCCAGCTGACCTTCCGTTTGGAAGTGACGGGTGGCAGACGCAAACGGCGGGAGAGGCCATAGAAGCTCTGTCCGCAGCCGGATTTACCAATATTCAGGAGAACATAAAGGAAACAAGTTCTGCTGATGATGCGGGAAAAATCACAAAGATAACTGTGAACGGTGAAAACCTGTTCCGCAAAGGAGACCGGCACGAGGGAACCGATGTGGTGGAGATCACATATTATTCCTTGAAACGGTACGAGGCAGAAATGGAAATCGAAGTGTCGGGAGATGCGGGGCTGCCGGTATTCACGGTGAACACGAACCTGCCGAACGGGGCAAAACTGGAATTGACGCTGAGCAACGAGGAGAGCTATTCTGAGCAGCAGACAGTAAAGGTTAAGGACGGGCAGGCTGTCAGTGATATATTTTGGGATAATGGGCATTACCTGCTTGGGGAATACACGATGTCTGTGGTCATGAAGCCGGAAGATCAGAACGCAAGTGTGCAATATGAAATTGGAAAAAACGGAGAAGCCATGACAGGGCCGCTGGTACATATAGACGAAAACGATGCGGGTAAATACTTGCTCCTGGAGGATGGCTACACCTCGAACTATACAGAGCCAGAAAAAATCAGTGAAGATGAACTGCGGGAGCGCTTTGCACAGGCGCTATCTGGCTTTGGAAACGACTATGAGATTGACTTAGAGGGGTATGTGTACACCGTGAGCGTGTGGCAGGACGGCTTGGCAGCTTGTGCGATGCTGGCAGAGCAAGGAGTGCCGACCGCGGTAGAACAGTGGGAGGAGATTGTGGACACAACGGCGGAGGCGTCCAACAGCCTGCAAGAGCTACTGAGTATTAGCGGGTATGGCGATTACATGGTGCAAATAGAGGTCTTGAATGACCAGAACCATGAAAACACCTTGCTGACAGTACTCCTGGGGATGGTGTCATACAACTGCGTCTCTTGAAAAAATTTTGGGAGTTAGCAACTTTCGCAGGTTTTCTGTGTTAATATCATAGTGTGCAATAAAGCCCGTGGCGGAAACGCTGCGGGCTTTGCCATTGTATGCGCCCTGCGCAAGCCGAAGCCCTGCGTACCTACGCGGGGTATTTTTGTAGGCTACGCCGGGGCGCACGATCATTTGGAGGTGTGAAATGCCGAAGCGGAGCGAAAAGCGCGACACCGCCAAGGCTGAATACATCGCCCGAAAAGCGAGGGGCGAGGAAGTAAGCCTGCGGGAGCTGGCAAAAGAGCAAGGCGTGGGCTATCAAACGCTGCGTAACTGGAAAGCGGCGGACAAGTGGGACGAGGCGCTGCCCAAAAGAAAGCGGGGCGGCCAGCCGGGGAACCGGAATAGCGCCGGGAAACAGAACGCTGCGGGGAGCCATCCGGGCGCACCGGTCGGGAATAAGAACGCGGAGAAGGACGGAGCGTACAGCGCCGTCTTTTTTGATATGCTGACGGACTGCGAGCGGGAGCTTGTGGAGCAAACGCCGCTGAAAAGCAAAGAGGCCCTGGGGCATGAAATGAAAATCCTGAAATTCCGGGAACACAAGATACTGGCGAAGATTGCCGAGTATGAAAGTGCCCCGGAAGATAGTCTGTATATCTCCAGCCTGATGGACATGAGAGTGCCGGGTGGGCGGGGAAAGGACAAAAAGGACGGGGCTGTGCAGAGCATGGGAATGTACAGCAAGGACAGCGCATTTAGTCGGGCACTGAAATTGCAGGAGGCGCTTTACAAGGTGCAGGGCCGTATTGCCAAGATCGCAGACAGCCTGCGGGCGCTGGAGGAAAGCGAGCGGCGCATAGAGCTGGAGCGGGAACGCTTGGCACTGCTGCGGATGCGGGCCACCGGCGCGGTGGATGTACCAGACCCGGAAATGGGCGGAGAGAGCTTTGCCGACGGCGGAGAGGAGGAAGCATGACACTCTACACAAGCAAAGTGGTGGCCCAGTGGTTATGCCTGACCGAGCGGCGGGTGCGGCAGCTCAGGGACGAGGGCGTGATCGTGGAGGCGAGGCCGGGCCTTTATGAACTCCAGCCGACGGTGGCGCGGTATATCACCTACATCGGCGGAGCAGGGAAAGAGACGCTGACCAACGAGCGAATGAAGCTGACGAGGGCAAAGCGGGAAGCGGCGGAACTGGAAAATGAACTGCGCAAGGGAGAAGTCCACCGGACAGAGGACATTGAGCGGGGCATCAAGTCCATGTTCCTGAATATCAGAAGCCGCTTTCTGGCACTCCCGGCCAAACTCTCCCCCACCCTGGCGACCATGGGGGGAAACCAGACTGGCATATTTGACGAGCTGAAACAGGCCATCGACGAAATTCTGGAGGAAATGAGCGACTACCGGGTGGCCTTTGCGGTACAGGACGGTGAAAGCGATGGAGAAGAAGCGGAATAAAAATCCATGCGAGGGATGCGTGTGGCCTGCATACGCTGAGGGAAACAAAGTCCTTTGCCCATTCCAGCGCTGTGTGAGAAAGGAATATGAACGGCTGTGGCTGGAACGGAAAGAAGAACATGAAAAAGAGAAAGATCATTGATCTGCCAAAGCCCACCATGGATATGCTGGCCCGGTGCGCGGCGGTGCTGAAACCACCCCCGGAGCTGACCCTTTCAGAGTGGGCGGACAAATACCGAGTGCTGTCGGCGGAGAGCAGCGCAGAGCCGGGCCGCTGGCACACGGATAAGGCTCCATATCAGCGGGAGATCATGGACGCCATCGGAGACCCGCACATCCGCAAGGTAGTCATTATGAGTGCCGCGCAGATCGGAAAGACCGATGCGTTTATCCTGAACCCGCTGGGGTACTACATGGATTACGCCCCGGCCCCTATCCTGGTGATGCAGCCGACGCTTGACATGGGACAGACTTTTTCCAAAGACCGGCTGGCCCCAATGATACGGGACACGCCAGAGCTGCGGGACAAGGTGGATGTCAAGAGCCGGTACAGCGGCAACACCATCATGAAGAAAAATTTCCCCGGCGGGCACATCACCATCGTAGGCGCAAACAGCGCCACGGGCCTTGCCAGCCGCCCGATCAAGGTTCTGCTGGCGGACGAGGTTGACCGCTATCCGGCCAGCGCCGGAACAGAGGGCGACCCTTTGAGCCTGGCACAGAAGCGGCAGACGACCTTTTGGGACAAGAAAACCGTGATCGTCAGCACGCCGGTTATCAAAGGGCAGAGCCGCATCGAAACAGAGTTCGAGCAAAGCACGAAAGAGGAATGGAATGTGCCGTGCCCGGACTGTGGGCATTACCAGCCGTTCGTGTGGGCCAATGTGATCTTTGACCGGGAGAACCCGCAGGGAGAGGTGCTGTACAAGTGCGAGCGGTGCGGGGTGGTATCCGGGGAATATCAGTGGAAGCAGGCGAGCAAGCGGGGGCGGTTCGTGGCAGAAAATCCGGCGGCGGAGGCCAGAGGTTTTCACCTGAATACGCTGGCATCCACCTTCTGCTCCTGGAAAGAGATCGTCCAAAAGTTCCTTGTGGCAAAAGAACAGCTTGACCAGGGAAACCCGGAGGGCATGAAAGTTTGGGTGAACACGGAGCTGGGCGAGACCTGGGAGGAGCGGGGCGAGCAGGTAGAGGACACTGTACTACTGAACCGCAGGGAGGTTTACGATGCGGATGTGCCGGACGGGGTGCTGGTGCTTACAGCGGGCGTGGATGTACAGGACGACCGGTTTGAGGTGGAGGTGGTCGGCTGGGGTGTCGGCAAGGAGAGCTGGGGCATACGGTATCAGAAGATTTACGGCGATATGCTCAAAGAACAGGTATGGCAAGACCTGGACGCTTTTCTGCTTTCCGGCTTCAAGAAAAAGGACGGAACGACGCTGCATATCATAAGCGCCTGCGTTGACAGCGGCGGTCACCATACCGATCAGGTTTATCGCTTCACCAGAGACCGGTGGGAAAGAAAGGTGTGGGCCATCAAAGGAAAGGGCGGAAGCGATGTGCCATACATCCGAAACCCAACTACGAACAACCGCGTAAAAACGCCGCTGTTCATCATCGGCGTGGACGCAGGAAAGGCGCTGCTGTATCAGCGGCTCCGGCATGAGACCAAGGGGCCGAACTACTGCCACTTCCCGGAGAATGAGGCGGCGGGATATGACGAGGAATACTTTCGGGGCCTTACTGCGGAGAAGATGGTGGTACGGTTCCGAAAGGGGCGGAGCGTGGTTGTGTGGGAGCTGAAAGACAGTAAGCACAAGCGGAACGAACCGCTTGACCTGCGCAATTACGCCACAGCGGCGCTGGAAATCGCAAACCCGGTGCTGCAAATGGCGGACGGAGCGCCGCAGCCGAGGAAGCGGCAGGCGGGCCGCCGGATGCGAGGAGGTATCTAAATGGCTGTTTTTTCAAAAGAGCTTTGCCAAAAAAAGCTGAACACATGGATGAAAGCAGAGGAGGCAATCGCAACCGGGCAGAGCTATCAGATCGGGAGCAGAATGCTGACACGAGCAGATTTGAAGCAGGTTCGGGAGGAAATGGAATACTGGGCCGGGAAACTGGCCGAGGCGTCCGCAGAGGAGAAGCACGGGGGACGGAACCGGAGTTATCGGGCCGTGGCCCGTGACCTATAAGGAGGGCAGGCATGGCGAAACCGAACATCTTTGACCGGGCGGTGATTGCCGTTGCCCCTGTCCATGCGGCAAAGCGGGCGGCGGCCAGAGCCGCCCTGTCGGTAATCAACAGCGGATACGGAAACTACGGCGCGAACCTGACTAAAAAGAGCATGAGAGGCTGGGAGTTCTACGGCGGCAGCCCGAAAGAGGACATCGAGGACAATATCAATGTGCTGCGCCAGCGGAGCCGCGATGCCTATATGGGTATCCCGACTGCGGCGGCGGCACTGAAAACCATGCGAACCAATGTGATCGCAGGCGGACTGATGCCTGCGCCGCAGATCGACGGGGAGTATTTGGGGCTGAGTGAGGGAGAAATGGAGCGGCTGCAAGCGCAGATCGTGCGGGAATTTTCGCTGTGGGCGGATACTCCGGTGTGCGATGCAGAGAGGATAGATAACTTCTACCAGCTCCAGCAGCTCGCATTCCTGGGATACCTGATGAACGGGGACGAAATCGCCCTGTTGCCGATGAAAAGGCAGGTGGGCCAGCCATACGACCTGCGGGTGCAGCTGGTGGAGGCGGACAGGGTGTGCAGCCCGGACGGGTTCGACCGGCTGATGCCATGCACGGTGCAGGGGCACAAGGTACATAGCATTGTGCAGGGGGTCGAAACAGACGCAGACGGGATGGTGGTTGCCTACTGGGTGTGCAACCATCACCCGCTGGGCAGCCACAGCGCCACGGATGCGGACGGCATTACCTGGAAGCGGGTAGAGGCGTACGGAGCGAAAACGGGCCGAAGAAATGTCCTCCATGTGATGAACCGGGAACGAGCGGGCCAGAGGCGAGGCGTCCCGATCTTGGCCCCGGTTCTGGAGAGCCTGAAACAGCTTGGGAGATATACGGACGCTGAAATCACAGCGGCGGTGATCTCGGCCATGTTTACGGTGTTCGTAAAGAGCCAGAACCCGACCGAGGGCAGACCGTTCGGAGAAATGATACCGGCGGAGGAGCTGATCGACCGGGGCGACGAGAACAGTATTGAGCTGGGGCCGGGGGCAATTATCGACCTGAACCCAGGCGAGGATGTCCAGTTCGCAGACCCGAAGCACCCAAACACAGGGTATGACGCATTTACCAGTGCGACCATTCGGATGATCGGGGCGGCGCTGGAGATACCGCCGGAAGTCATGCTGAAACAGTTCTCCACCAGCTACTCGGCGGCCAGAGGCGCACTCAATGAGTTCTGGCGCACCTGCGGTATGCAGAGGGACTGGTTTGCAGACGACTTCTGCCAGCCGGTGTATGAAGAATGGTTCACAGAGGCCGTGGCCCGAGGACGCATATCGGCTCCGGGATATTTCAGTGATCCGGCTATACGAAAGGCGTACACGGCCTGTTCGTGGAACGGCCCGGCCAGAACGAACCTGAACCCGGTGCAGGAAGTAACGGCGGCCATCAAGAGGGTGGAGGCTTGTTTCAGCACCGCCCAGGAGGAGACCGCACAAATGACCGGCGGGGACTATAACCGTAACATCAAGCAGCGGGTGATGGAAGCCAAGCGAAAGCGCGAGGTGGATATAATCGGAAGCCCGGATGAACCGTTTGAGCCGGTGGAGGGCGAATAGGAGGATAGAGACAATGCCGGAAAACAAGAAATTCTGGAAGTTCTGCAACCAGGTGGGAAACACCGTGGAGCTGCTGCTTTACGGAGACATCTCGCAAACGAGCTGGTGGGGCGATGAAGTGACGCCGAGGCAGTTCGCGGAGGAGCTGGCAGGACTGGGGGCACTGGACAAGATCGTGGTGCGTATCAACAGCGGCGGTGGAGATGTGTTTGCCGCCCAGGCAATCGGAAATCAGCTGGAGCAGCACCCGGCGGAGGTGACGGCCAAGATCGACGGGCTGTGTGCCAGCGCGGCAACCATTGTGGCCTGTCACTGCGGAAAGGTGATCGCAGCCAACGACAGCACCTACATGGTGCATCCGGTTCGCATGGGCGCATACGGCTACTACAACGCCGAGGAGCTGAAAAAGTACATTGAGGCGCTGGACGCCATCCGGGAGAGCATCACGGGCCTGTACGCCAAAAAGACCGGCAGAGAAAAGGACGAAGTGGCCGGGTGGATGGATGAAACGAAATGGTGGACAGCCCAGCAGGCCAAGGAGAACGGCTTCATCGACGAGCTGGTGGACGATGCAGAGGAAACCGTCGTGGAAAACCGGGACGGGATGCTGTTCGTGAACAGCGTCAATATGCACTTGCCTTTCGACAAGGCACCTGACTTTGTGCAAAGCAGCAAGGCAGCAAAAACCGCCGCCGACTGTTTTGTAAATAAAAATTGCCATAAGGAGGTAAAAAACATGGCAAACGAGATCAAGACCGTGGACGATCTGCGCGGGGCCTATCCCGCACTGGTCAATGAGATCGAGGAGGCGGCGGCGCAGCAGGCCAGAAGCGACGAGCGCCAGCGCATCCAGGACATCGAGGAAATGGCTCTGCCCGGCAGCGAGGAGCAGACCTTTGAGGCCAAGTACACCAAGCCCATCAGCGCAAGCACCTATGCCAAGGCCGCTATGAAGAAAGCCAAGGAGCAGGGCAACGCATGGCTGAACGGGGCAAAGAACGACGCCGAGCATCTGGACGGCGTGAAGAAGGAGACACCGGGGAACAGCGAGCAGGACGAGTTCATGGACGCCATCAAGTCCATGGGCGGCAAGAAGTAAGGAGGAGCGAACATGAGTATGGATTTGGCGAAAAAGACCTTTTCCACCCAGCCTGACTATCTGATCGCCGGGACGGCGGAGATCGTCACTGCGGCAAAAGAGGCGGCAGCCGCATTGAAGCGCGGCGCTCCCGTGGTGCTGGACAGCTCCGGCAAGCTGGCCGCTGTGACGGTGAGTGGGAGTACGGGGAACTATAAGACCGAGGCCACCGGCCTGTATGGCATTCTCGCGGAGGATGTAAAGAGCGGAGAGCAGGGCATTGTGTACCTGAGCGGCGAGTTTTTTGCCGATGCACTGGTGCTGCCTGCCAATGGCTCTGCGGCGGATTTGGAGGTTCCTTTCCGCGCACTGGGCATCTTTTTGAAGTAAGGAGGAAACTTTAATGGCTAACGAAGTGAATATTTACAGCCCTCGCTATCTGGCGGAGGTTGTGCGGCAGGCTCCCCCTGTCCGCACCTATTTCCGAGACACTTTCTTTACCAATGTCAAGCCGTTCTCCACCGAGCGGGTGGACATTGACCTGGTGAAGGGCGACCGGCGCATGGCGGCGTTTGTGCATCCCCGCATGGGCGGCAAGGTGCTGACGGCAAACGGCTACACCACCGAGAGCTACAAACCCCCTCTGGTGAACCCCTATGATGTGACCACGGCTGACCAGCTTATGACCCGTCTGCCGGGAGAGGATTTGTACAGCGGCATGACCCCCGCCCAGCGGGCGGCTCAGAAGCTGATGGAGGAGTACGCCACCCTGAATGATGCCACCACCCGCAGGGAGGAGTGGATGGCCGTTCAGGCAATCGTGACAGGCACCATCCCCATTGTGGGCGAGGGCGTGAATGAGGTCATTGACTTCGGTTTCACCAACAAGATCACTCTGAGCGGTGAAAACAAGTGGGGCGGCACCAAGGCTGACATCCTGGGCAACCTGGGCGACTGGACTGACAAGGTGCTGACCGGCGGCTTTGCCAATGTGGATATGGCGATTTTGGGCAAGGAGGCCAAGAAGAAATTCTTTGCCGATGCCAATGTCCAGAAGATGATGGACAACCGCCGTATGAACATGGGAGAGATCAACCCCCGTGACCTGCCCAACGGCGTGAAGTACCTGGGGCACCTGACTGACCCCAGTCTCGACCTGTATGCCTACGGCGAAGTGTACTACGACGACTGGACAAACCCGGAGGAGCCTGCCACCAAGCCGCTCATTCCTGACAATGCGGTTATCCTGATTAGCTCCCACCCGAACTATATGATGGCCTATGGTGCCTGCACCTACATTGAGCAGGCGAGCGGCCTGTGGGTGACCTCTCAGACCAGCCGCCTGCTGCGCAGCTATGTGGAGCATCACCCTGACCGCCGCATGGTGGAATTGCAGGCCCACCCCCTGCCCATCCCCGACAAGGTGGACAGCTGGCTGGTAGCTACTGTGTGCTGACAATTCAATCCCCTGCCTGCTGTGTGCAGGCGGGGGAGTTTTTCTGCGGAGGTGCAGCATGGCACTTTTTGAACTGGAACAGGATTTTGGAAGCGACCCGGAAACGGAGTGGAAAGCGCCGACTTTCAAAGACTGTGCAGCGGCAGACATCGACCTGACTTTCTTTGAGCAGGACGAACACGCAGACCTGCACACGGTTGACGGGAAAGAGGCGCTGGTCATTGTGGATGACCAACGGCTGAAAGAACACAACTCGCACTGGGAAGCCGGAGCGAAACAGAACTTTGATACGGGCCTATACACCGCATCCACCGTGCTGTACATCCGGGTAAAGGACTACGGGCCGAAGCCGAAGATCGGGAAGCATCTGGTCATGGATAAGGGCACCTCGCAGCAGCGGACTTACAGTATCCTGAACTGCGAGGAAGAAGCGGGTATTTACCGCATCACCATGGAGAGGACGAGACAATGAGCAGGGTGACTTACGACGCAGGAACCATGACCATCACAGTGGACGGGCTGGAGGATGTGGAGCGAGCGCTGGGGGACTTGAAGAAAAAGACCCCGGCGGCGGCCAAGGTAGCGATCAACGCCACAGCACGACAGGCAAGAAAGCTGATGGTGGCGCAGGCAAAGGCCAGGTATGCCGTGAACGCCGCTGGGCGGCGGCACCTGAAAGACCTGGTACAGCGGAAAAAGGCCACGAACACAAGTCTGAGCGCAGAGCTTCACATCGAGAAGATGCGGAACGACCTGGGCTATTTCCAGCACAGGCCGACAGAGAGCTTCAAGGGGCGGGATGTCCTGCGCAGAGCGCCTGCCCATGTAAAGGCGCGAGTTCTGAAATCCTCTACCATGACCGCTTTGACCGGCGACGGAGCCAATCTGAGCAAGGGCTTTTTGGTGGAGTTCAAGAGCGGCCATGTGGGCATGGTTCAGCGGCGCATCGGCTCCAGCTCCAGCCATACGGTTACAGAGCGGGGGCGTCCGCGGTGGCGGAACAAGGACGGGAAAGTGGAAAAGCTGGTGACGATGGGAAGTCCGTCGGCAACTGCGATGCACAGCACCGTTTGGCCCTATGTGGAACCGGAGGTAACGGAATACCTGTACGACAGACTGATGGAGCAGACCGAGCGGGTGATCGCGCGGGCAAAGGCCAGAAAGGGATAGGCGATGAAAGATTACATGGATGCGGTGAAAGCCGCAGGGATTGGGCGGACGCCGCAGCTTTGCCAAGACGCGCTGATCGAGATGCTGGAGGAGCTTTTCGCCGGGAAAAAGTACAACGGCCAACAGGGCAGAAAACCGCTGAACATCTATAAGCAGGATTTGCCGGTGCCGGAGGACTATGACGCGGATGTGGACACGGATGCGGCGGCGGCCCCCTATATCGTGGCCCGCATGACCGGCGGAGCCATTAAGGACGAAAGCGGGCCGCAGACGGTGGAGTTCAGCTTGATCGTATGCGCATACGACGAGGGCGGAGCGCGAGAGGGCTATCAGGATGTGGCGAACATCAAAGAGGACATTGTACAGCGGGTCTGTACGAGGCCCTATTTCGGCGGTGCGTTCACCATCCTGAAACCCGTCGTATGGGCTATGCAGCAGGATGATACGCACCCGTATTATTTCGGGGCTTGCACCTTGACCTGCACGGCCCCGGCTATGACACAGGACACGGAATTGGAGGGACTGGTATGAGCAGGAAAGCAGAGGCGTCGGCCATGGGTATGGCCGAGCGGGCGGAAGGAGCGGCAGGGCGGAAGAAAAAGGCTGGCCCTGTTGTCTACTGCGGCCCGACTGTGAGGGGCGTAGCGAAGCAGTACACGGTGTTCAGCGGAGGCATCCCGGAGGCGCTGGAGGAATTTTCTGAACGGCACCCGGAGGTAAAGGCCCTGTTGGTGCCGGTGGAGCAGTTCGCGGAGACCAGGAGAAAGATGGAGACTGCCGGAACGGCAGAAGCCATCTTGTACCACAAAATCAAATCTGAGCTGTAAGGAGGAAACAATATGGCTTACAAGCATGGCGTATATACCAGCGAGGTGGAAACCAGCCTGACTGCGCCTATTGTCGGGACGGCGGGACTGCAAGTGATCGTGGGAACCGCACCGGTGAATATGCTGAAAGACCCGGCGGCGGCAGTCAATGTTCCGCTGCTGGTGAACAACTACAAGGAGGCTGTGGAGGCCGTCGGCTACAACGACGACTTTGAAGCCTATACCCTGTGCGAGTGCATCAGTGCGGCGTTCAGCGTGGTGGGCGTGGCCCCGATGGTGCTTATCAATGTGCTTGACCCGGCGAAGCACAAGGCGGATATTTCGGAAAAGACGATGCAGGTAAACGACGGTGTGGCCGTGCTGGACGAAGTGGGTGTACTGCTGGAGGGCCTGACCATCAAGGCGGATGCAACACCGCTGGAGGCAGGCAAGGATTACACGACCACATGGAACAACGACGGCACCCTGAACATCGTACTGCTCAAAGGCGGAGCCGGTGAAAAGGCAACCACGCTGACTGCGACCGGCAGCAAGATCGACCCAAGCAAGGTCAAAGCCGCGGACATCGTGGGCGGTGTGGACATCTCCTCCGGCAAGGAAACCGGCCTGGAGGTGGTGCGGCAGGTATATCCCAAGCTGTCCATGACCCCCGGCATTCTGCTGGCCCCCAGGTTCAGCGCGGACGCCACGGTGTCTGCTGCGCTCCAGGCAAAGACCAAGAGCATCAATAGCGTGTTTGGCGCGGTGTGCATCGTGGACATCAACAGCAAGACGGACGGTGCAGTGAAGTACACCGATGTTAAAACCAAGAAGGAGGAGCAGGCGGTCAGCGACCCCAACGCATACGCCGTATGGCCCTATGCCAAGGTGGGCGAGGTGGTGTATAGCGGTTCCGCCCTGGCTGCCGCCTTGACGGCGTACACGGATGCGCAGAACGACGACACACCCAATGTCAGTCCCAGCAATAAGACGCTGGCGATCTCCGCCGCCTGCCTGGCAGACGGAACAGAGGTCGTGCTTGACCAGGAGCAGGCCAACACGGTGAACAGCTTCGGCGTGGCAACCTGGCTGAACATGAACGGGTTCCGCCTGTGGGGCAACAACACTGCGGCATACCCTGGCATCACCGACCCAAAAGACCGCTGGTTCAGCGTCCGCCGGTTTATGACCTGGGCAGCCAACAGCTTTATCCTGACCTACTTCCAGAAAGTTGACAGCCCGGCCAACAAGCGGCTGATCGAGGCCATCGTGGACAGCGAAAATGTGCGGGGCAACGGCTTTGTGGCCCGCGGCGTGTGCGCCCGGTACGAGATCACTTACAACGAGGACGAGAACACCACAACCGACCTACTCAACGGCAAGATCACTTTCCACCAGTACATCACTCCGTTTACCCCTGCGGAGGACATTGAGGACATCATTGAGTTTGACCCCAATGCCCTTTCCGCTGCGCTGAACTGATAAGGGAGGGAACAAAGTATGATTAGCAGCAACTATATTCCTGAGAAAATCAGTGAGTATAACGCCTATCTGGATGGCAGCAAAATGATCGGCGTGGCCGCATCTGTGACCCTGCCGGAGATCAATATGAAAACCAGCACCGTATCCGGCGTGGGCGTCAACGGCGAACTGGACAGCCCCACCATCGGGCAGTTTGAGAGCATGGAGCAGGAAATCCAGTTCAACACCCTGTACAGCTCCGCCATGGATATGCTGTCGCCACTGTCCACGGTGAACCTGACCCTGCGAGCGGCACAGCAGGTTTATGACAAAACGGGCGGCTATAACTTCAAGGGCCTGCGGGTGGTGGAGATTGGGCGCGTCAAGAGCTTCAACCCCGGCAAGGTTGAAAAGGGCGAGGCCATGGAGGCGACCATTACCCTGGAGCTGACCTACATCATGATCGAGGTGGACGGCGTACAACTCCTGGAAGTGGACAAGCTGAACGGCATTTACAAGGTAAACGGAAATGATATGCTGGCTGGCGTGAACAGCCTGGTATAACCCGGAAAACGGAACACGGCCCCCCGGTCTGCGGGTGGGCCGTGTTTTTCTAAACGAACGACGGCTGAAAGTCCAATGGTATTATCACGGGTATCTCTAAGCCTGTTGGTTACACGGAGTGAACTAAGCAGATACACTTAAAAATCATCTGCAAATCTTATTATACGAGGAGCATTACCATGAAGGAAATCAAGAACGCGATGGTGGAAGTCAACACGGAAACGCAAGAAGTCAACACCGAAAAGGAAGAAATCAGCGAGGAGCGGGTTGTGAAGCTGACGAAGCCCTATGTCTTTGAGGGAAAAGAGTATGAGGAAATCGACCTGTCAGGGCTGGAGAAGCTGACCATCCGGGACGCCATCGACACGCAGCTGGAGCTTTTCGGCGTGGAAGTTGCCGCCTCTGTGCTGTGTGAGACCACCACAGCATTTGCCAGAACTATGGCAGCAAAGGCGACCGGACTGCCTATCGAATTTTTCAAGCTGATGCCGCGCGGCGCTTTTAAGCGGGTAGCGGGCATGGTGCGCAGATACATGAATGCGGACGGCGAGACGGAGAACCATGTGATGCAGTTGGAGAAGCCCCACAGCTATAAGGGGAAGGAGTACCGGGAAATCGACCTGAACGGCGTTGCCGACCTGAACACCCTGAATGAGAGTGAGGCAGAAAACCGGCTGGCCCGCGAGGGCTTTGCGGTGACGGAGAACGGCACCAACTATCTGTACGCCTGCGTGATCGCCTCGATGGCGACGGGCATCCCGGAGGATTTCTTCACCTCGCTGCCGCTGTATGAGCTGCTGAAACTGAAAAACGCGGTGAACGACGCGGATTTTTTCGAGTAAAGGGCGGGGCAAAAGCCCTGCGGAAAGCGGCAATCCGACTATCCTCGGTGACAGGGACGAGCCTTGAATTTTACTTGAAGCTGCCTGTCCGCGAGTTTGCTGAACTGAATGACGAGGTGGCGGAGGAATGGCGAAGAACAAAACATTAGAGCTTAGTATCAAGATCGCCGGAAAGATGGACAAGAGCCTGACGGCGGCGCTGGCCAGTAGCCAAGGGCAGCTGGGCAGCTTCGCCAAAAGCATCAGCAACATCGGAACGGCGGGACTGGCGGCTATGGGTGCGCTGGCGGCGGGAACGGTGGCAACCATCGCAAGATGCACCAAGGAAGCTGCAAAGTTTGAAAACTATATGTCCGATGTGGTCAAAGTCGTGGACGGCATGGCGGACGCAACCGGAAAAGTAAGCAACAAGATGGCGGAGAACGGGAGAACCTATGCGGAAAATTACGCCATCCTGGAAGAACGGCTGAAAGACCTGAGTACGCAGATACCGTACACCTTTGAGGATTTGACACGCCTCGCAGCGGCGGCAGGCCAATCGGGAAAAACCTTTGAGGACTTGACACAGACGGACTTCCTGAAAGACATCGCCATGTGGGGAACGGCTATGGACATTTCCGCAGACCAGGCAGGCGACTGGGGCGCGAAATGGGAACAGGCGTTCAACATGAACCACGAGCAGGTCATGGAGGTTGCGGATGTCATCAACTACCTGGGCAACAACTACGCCACTACGGCGGCGGAGATCGCCCAAAGCGTGAATGATGCGGCATCCATGGGCCAACTGGCAGGCGTGGATGTTAAGGCGACGGCGGCCATCGCGGCCAGTATGCAGGCCATGGGCGTAAGCACTGACCGGGTGGGCACCAGTATCAAGCGCATCTATACCAACATCACAAAGGGCAGCACGGCCACAGCCGCCCAGGAAGCGGCATTTGAACGACTGGGGTTCTCGGCGACGCAAATCGCAAAGTCAATGCAGGCAGACGGCACGGGAACGCTGCTGAAAGTGTTTGAAGCAGTGAACAACCTGCCGGACGCTGAGAAGCTATCCACGCTCAATGCCCTGTTTGGACAGTGGGCCATTGAGGGCGGAGCAAAGCTCACGCAAAACCTGGGCCTCCTGACAGGGATGCTGAAAGAGGTTTCCAATGCAAGCGTCTGGAGCGGGAGCATGGAAAAAGAGTTCATCATCAAGGCGACAACGCCGGAGGCCATAGAAACCATGCTGGGAAGTGCCAAGTCTGCGCTGATGGACGACATCGGCACCGCATTTCTCCCAGCCTACAAGGAATTTGGACTGTCCATGATCGGGTTCATCCGGGGCGTCCGGGAGAATATGCCGGAGTTGACCAAGCTCGCAGAGAGCCTGGGAAAACTGGCGAGCCGCGGCGTGGAAAAGCTGGGCACTGCGATGAACTGGGCACTGCCATACATCCAAAAGGGCCTGGACTACCTGCTGAACAACGGCGAGCAGGTAGCCCATATCATCGGGATACTGGCGGCCACCTTTGCAGGAATGAAGCTGGCACCGGCGGCGGAGGGGCTGCTTTCCGGCGTGGGCGGTATGCTGTTCGGCGGAAATGCCGCAGGCGGAGGAAAGCGGAGCGGCGGCCTGTTCGGCGGCATCAAAAACCTGTTTATGGGCGGGAGAAAAGCCGGGAGCGCCGGAGCCGGTTTTGCATCCGCCTTTGGAGGGGCGGTATCTGGAAACGGATTTAAGGCAACCATGGGAGCTACGCTGTCAAGCCTGCTGGCCGGAAACGGCTTTAAGGGGACAGCGGGCCTGCTCTCTGCCGCGGCTGGGACGCCGGGGCTTCTCTCCGGCTATGTTGGGCCGGGAAGCGTAATCAAAAATGCAGCGGCGAACAGTGCAGTGGGCCAGTGGCTCGGGGGAATAAGAACGGCCATCCGGGACACAA
>DXUR01000280.1 GCA_019417795.1 Clostridiales bacterium
GCTCAAGCCGGTGTGGAGCCACCTGCAGCAGGTGCTGAATGTGACCGTCACCGATGTCACCACCCAGGACCAGAATGCTACCGAGATGATCGATACCGCCTCCACCACCAACTTTGCAGAGGCAAATATTTTTGGCGGTAACTCCATCGCAGATGATCTGATGTACTATGGCACCGAGGGCAAATTTGTCAATCTGAGCCAGATGATGGATCAGGGTTACCTGCCCAATTTCCAGAATTATTTGGACGAGAATCCTGACGTTCGACGTGCAATCACCGCATATGACGGCAACATTTATCACATCCCCTACATTGCAGAACTGAATAACTTTGCTCGCTCGTTCTGCGCCCGCCAGAGCTGGGTCGTGATGCTGCTGGATGTGGATGATGCCGCTTACGACACCGACACAGAGTTGACCTGCTATTATAAGGGGTTCTATGCCGGGGCCAATGCCCGCTATGGTGCTAACGGCGGCAGCGTGTCTCCCATGGAAGGCGTCACCATTACCAAAAAGACCGATCAGAACATTGTGGAGTTGCAGAACGCCCTCTCGGTGAAAAACGGCGAAACTCTGACCAGGACCTTCGTCCAGTACATCAAGGACAACTACGACTACGCTTCTCCCTCCGAGCTGTTCCTGGGCGAGAAGGCCGCCTACGACATCGACGAGCTGGTGGCCCTGATGCGCTGCATCAAGGCAAACCCCGGCTACCTGACCGACGGAAGAGCGGATACGGTCTGGCCCATGTTCACCCGTCAGTCCAGCTATCGGGAGGATCTGCTGCGCCTTAGCACCTATTTTGACGGCGTGAAAGCACACAGTGCGGACTCCTACACCGCTCGCTGGTACATTGATGCAGATAATAATGTGCAATACACCTACTCCACCGAGGGCATGTACAATGTGCTGTGCTATCTGTCTGATATGGAGGCCGAGGGTCTGATCTACTCCGATTGCTATGACCTGACCAACAAGACCAACTTCCGCAGCACTCTGTGGGGAACGGATTCCAGTGACGCGCCTTCCTTTGGCTTTATCACCTTCGACTGGCAGGCATCCTCCACTGCGGACTCGCTGAACAGCGATGTTGTGGTGATCCTGCCGCCGGTCGCCAAGGTGAACGGCGTGTGGCAGTACTTCATCGACAACGGCCGCGCCATCAAACCCGACGGCTGGGCAATTTCGGCAGCGGGCTGCACGGACGAAAAGACTCTGCGCCGCGCCTGCGCTCTGTTTGACTACTTCTTCACCGAAGAGGGTTCCACGCTCCAGAACTACGGCCTGCCGATGAACTTGGAGGAGAACGGCAGCTACCAGGGTCCGGATGGGACCTCCTATCCCAAGTTTAACCAGTGGATGGTGGACACCTGCAATGCGGTGGCCAAGGGTGACTTGTCCACTTTTTTGCGAGACTGGATGGGCAGCCTGATCCCCATTGGATACCAGAAAGACATCGGCTTTGAGTACCAGTATACTTCCGAGCGCGGCTTTGAGGGCTGGGTGCTGCTCCAGGGTTCCACCACGACCTTTGCAACCTACGCCGGCGAGGGCCCCAAGGGCGACAACCCCAATTATTACAAGATGATTCCGCCGGTCTTCTCCCTGACGCTCCGGCAGAAAGAGACGATCTCTGAAACCACTGCCATGGATGAAGATGACGTCGTGGAAAAGATGTTTAACATCGTACGGTACAAGACCCGCAACAATCCCCCGCAGGGAATTACGATTCCGGCCAATTATGAGGAGTATCTGGCACAGTTCGAGGCGCGCAATCTCGCGGACTATGTTGTGGCCTACCAGCAGGCCTATGCAGCGATGCAGGCCGCAAACTGAACTCTGCAAACTGTATTCGGGGCAGGGCCTTTGGAATACAGAATTAGGAGGAACTTATGAGAAAACTTTTCAAAGGGCAGCGGATCCTTTCTGTGCTGTATATTCTGGCTTCCATCGGAATGTTTCTGTTTGCCCTGGCCTTTATGACGGAATATAGTGATTTGTTTGGACTGAAACTGCCGCAGAACCAAGAAATCGCAATGTTCCACGACGTGATCCTTCAGACGTTTAACCGCCAGATTTTTGCCTGGTCGCTGGTGGGTGTGATCGGGATTGCTCTGATCGTTTTTCTGGAGATTCTGTCTTGTGTTCCGGATCGTTTTGCATTGGTTGTAATGTTGCTGCTGATGGTTGCCTGCTGTTATGGCGCAGCCAACTCGATCATGAATTTACAAGCAATTTCTGTTTACTATCAGGGATTGGATTTTCAGTACCTGTCTCTGGAGGGGCTTGAAAACTATCAGCTGCAGTTTACAACATTCCGGCTTGGAGTGGTGTTTAACGCACTTTACATCTTGGTGTGCGGCGCATTGGCGATCGATTTGACTGCGAGCCATTTGACATTTGTCCGCTTGAAAAAGGAGGGTGTTTGAGTATGCTGAAATCCATTCCTCCCGAAGAAAAGAAAACCTATGTGACGCTTTATAAAACGAACGGCTATTCTTACACCATGACGCTCCTGGCGATCATTGCCGAGTTTGTATATGTCACCACGATTTTGGATTCGATGCCCGTTAATTTCTGGATGGGTTTAACAGTTATCGTGAATATCTTCGTGCTGTTTCTGGTATTTACCTGTGCAGTGAAGATCAATGTGTACAGTTCGCGATGGGCCGTGATCACACTGGCCGTTGGGGTGTACTTCCTTGTGAGGCAGTTCTTGATCGTGCCGGTATTTCTCCAGCCCTATGCACACGAGACGATTCTGCTTGTTTCCAACCTGATCGGATCCGTTCTCTTAATCATCGCAGGAGTGACCGGCACAGCCAAGGCGAAAAAACGCCAGGCTCTCCGGCAGAAGCTCGAGCGTATTGGTTCATAAAATCGGAGGCGTGTAGAGCAAATGGGAAAAATTCAATTCAAAAACGTTAATAAGATTTACCCAAATGGCTTCCATGCTATTCACGACTTTAACCTTACCATTGATGAAGGGGAATTTATCGTGTTTGTCGGCCCCTCCGGGTGCGGCAAATCCACGGTTCTCCGAATGCTGGGCGGTCTGGAGCAAATCAGTTCGGGAGAAGTGATCCTGGATGGAAAAGTCGTTAACAAATGCCCCCCGGTAGAGCGTGATATTGCGATTGTCTTTCAGGATTACGCCCTGTATAGCAACATGTCGGTCTACGAGAATGTGGGCATCAGCATGAAAGTCCAGCACGAAAAGGACACGGTTATCCTGGATAAAGTGCTGGAAGCTGCGGATACGGTTGAAATTACCGAATACCTGAACCGTCTGCCCAAGCAGCTGTCCGGCGGCCAAAAGCAGCGGGTGGCGCTGGCCCGTGCCATTGTCCGCAAGCCGAAAGCGTTTCTGATGGACGAACCCTTGTCGAACCTGGATGCCAAGCTGCGAAATTCCACCCGAATCGAGATTGTACGGCTGCAGCAGCGCCTTGGAGTGACAACCATCTATGTTACCCATGATCAGACCGAAGCCATGACCATGGCGGACCGGATCGTTGTCATGAAAGAGGGTGTGATCCAACAGGTGGGTACCCCGCAGGAGATTTACGCCGCTCCGGTCAACCTCTTTGTGGCCAACTTTATCGGCACACCACAGATGAACTTTATTCCTGGCAAGCTGAGTGAAACCGGCTTTGAAAATGAAAGCTTCCGGCTTTCGCTGCCGGACGCGCTGAAAGCCAAGCTCCGCTCTTCGATCGGGAAAGAGGTTATCCTGGGCTTGCGCCCGGAGGCACTGGCAGTCTCGGAGGGTATCCAGGAGAATACCATCCCGGTGCGTCTGGAGGAAGTGGAGTATATGGGCCGGTACCAGATTGTTCATGCCATGGTTGGAGGCAGTTCACTGGTCCTGAGCGTCCCCTCCGACGTAAAGATCAATCCGGAGTTTTACGTCAGTCTCTCCATGGACAAGGCACATTTCTTTGATGGAGAGACAACCAGGAGTCTGTTGTGCAGAGAGGTGGAGGAAAATCATGCGTAAAGAAACCTCTAAGATCCAGATCACCGCAAAATTGCTGGTGGCTGCAGCGGCAATTGTGCATCTGATTTTCACCTATGTCCACACCAATGCCCTGCTGCTTCTGGAGGATCAAATTTGCGGGTTCATCATGTTCCTGTTTGTATTGCTGGGTCTTGTAACTCTGTTTGAAGCTACCCAGATCCACGGAGAAAGAATTCGAGAAGAGGTATTGACTGCGCTGCTCTGTATGGGCACTATCGCTCTGGGGATGCAGCTGGTTGGTATCTACCAGCAGGCGATCCAAATTCAGAGCAGCTTGGATGTCGCGGTGGTACAAAAAGCAATTCTGTTCAGTGCGGGCCTGATGACCGCTTTTGGAGCAGCAGGGATTTTGCTGATGGTCGATGCAGTCAAACGTTATTTTGGGAGCGAAAAGGTATGAAGAAGTTCCTGAAGAATTGGTTCACGGACAACCGGAAAGCCGGGCTGATGCGTTGGTGGCTGGCGGGAATGTGCTACTTCATGATCGGCTTTGGAACACAAGTAGGCGGATATTCCAGTCCGATTGATTTCATCTTCTTTTTAGGAGTCGGGATCGGCCTGGTGACAATCGTGGTCTATAACCCGATTGCCTACAATGTA
>DXUR01000281.1 GCA_019417795.1 Clostridiales bacterium
TGGTTTGAAATAGAATTGCTCTCACCTTGCAGCTCGTCCTCGTGGGATAATCTCGGATAAAGGGCGGTAATAAGGTTTCGGGTGGTCTGTCTTAACATAGTGTCCTCCATTTCCGACAGCCAGCCCCACTATTCCGTATGACTATCATACCACACGCCGGGGCTGGCTGTACAGTCCTTTCTGCTTCTTTACGTCCCGTCAAATTGCCGATTTTTGTGTAGCAGCTTCCGCTTCCAGCACTTTCAGCATTTTATCGGCGGCGGTGGCGGTGGTGTCCTGCTTGAAATAGCCGGAAACGACAAGGACAGAATTACCTATGCGGATTTCCGTCACGCAATCCGGGCGGCGGGTGCTGCGGTCATTCTTTGGGGTGTTGGTCATAGGCGGCTCTCCTTTCTGTTCATCAGCTTTTTCAGTTGTCCCATTTTCTCCTGCGCCGTGGCTTTTCGGAAGTTGCTCCCGGTAAAGCGGACAGGAGAACACATTTCAATCAGACGGTCATAAATGCGGGCGTGGGCGGTGTCCTCCGGGTGCTGCAAGTCCTCCAGCGTGAGATTAGTCGTGACGATCAGCGGCCTGCCGCTGCGGTAACGGCTGTCAATCACGTTGTAGACCTGCTCTAAGCCGTATTCCGTTCCCCGTTCCATTCCAAAATCGTCAAGGATAAGCAGCGGGAAGCTGCAAAGTCGGGAGATATATTCATTCCTGCCCTCAAAGCTGGCGGCAAGGTCACCCAATATCAATGCAAAGTTTGTCATGCACACGGGGATTTCACGCTCCATAAGGGCATTTGCGATACAGCCCGCAAAATAGCTCTTGCCTGTGCCAACGCCGCCCCATAGCAGATAGCCAATGTTGCGCTCTTTCATGGTTTCCCAGTTCTCCACATAGAAATGGGCGTGTTCCATTTGCGGGCACTTGCCGTTGTCGTTCTCAAACGTCCAGCCCTGCATAGCCGGGTCTGTAAAGCCCCGCCGCTTCAACCGCTCGACAGTTTCAAGGTGACTGCGCTGTTTCTCTGCGGCTTCCCGTTCCTCACGCTCTGCCCGCTGGCAGTCACATTCTGCCGGGTGGCGGTCACGCCCCAGCCATGCGGCGGTTTCTTTGGGGAAATAGCCCTCTTTGGGCTTGTGGCACTTCCCGCAGTATAAAAGCCCGTCCTCGCCGGTGTAGTCCTCCGGCTCCGGCGTGGTGTCGGTCATATTCAAAATCATTTCATCAAATCCATTCGTCATAAGCTCTCGCCCTCCTTACAGGTATAATCGGGTATGCCCTTTTTCGGGGCTTTCTTGGCTGCGTCCTCCTGCGCCCACTTGAAAATCGTGGCTGCATGGCTCTTGTATTTCCTCCCGCTGGAAGCGATATGGCAGGATAGGCGGTCAATGTAATACTCCCACTTGCCGGGAAGCTCTGTTTTCAGCCCGTCAAGCTCCGTATCGGAAAGAATGACATTGTGGTATCTGCCATAGGCGGCGGGGGCGGGGTGTCCCGTTTCTAACTCTCTCTCTTTTTCTATTTCTATATCTATCTCTTTCTCTATCTCTATCTCTGGTGGACAAATGTCCGCTCGATATGGTGGACATTTGTCCGCCCCTGTCTGCGGCAGGGCTTTTTGTTCCTGCAAAGCCAGCCGCGCCCTGCGCTTGCGCTCCCCCTCGGTAGAGGACTGGCCGATTAAAAGCTCAATGTTGCTCATGTAGAGTGCGCCGCTTGGCAAAGGCTCCACAAGCCCCAGCTTCATAAAGATTTTCAAAGCTCTCTCTACGGTACCTACCTGCTGGCGGGGAATGGTCGCAATCATCTGGGCGGTGTAGGGGATATTCTCGTCAAGCTGCAATTTCCCGCCGTTTTTCAGCGATTTCAAGTACAGCTTCAAGAGAATGTTGGAATAGATAACGCCGTCCTGCATACTTTCCAGCAGAACGATTGCATCATCGTCAAAATAGCTCTCTTTCAGCTTGAGGTAGTAATATTTGCGGTTATCTGCCATAGGCTGCGTCCTCCTTTTTCCAGCGTTTGGAATAATAGCGAGGGCATAGTATGATAACCGCCCGGAAGCTCTGTTTGCAGTCACGGGTGCAGCCCCGGCATAGGTCGTTGTAAGTGATACGGTTGCGGTGGTTGAGGAAGAAAGACCATTCCAGCCGCCGCTTCTTGCTCATTCTCGGCAATGGTAAGCTCCTTTCTGCCGTTCCTATCGGTGTAGCGGGATAGGGGGCATTTTCTGTATGTTCTCGGTATCATTTTCGGGCTTTTTCTGCCCTGTAAGCCCCGTTTGGAAGTCGGGGAGTATTGCGGTAAGGGTTCATATCATACCTGTATTTTTGTAGGGTTTCGGTATCATTTCGGGGCGGTCTTTAACGCTCCTGTTCACGCTTTTTCTGCTGGCTCGGTGCGCCCCTTAAAATCTGGTCGATATTGCGTCTGACTGTCTGAAGCTCCTGCGCCCGCTGGCGTTTCTCCCGGTAGTCGTTATATCCGGCGTTCTTCTGGACGGTAAGCTGCTCAATCTCCCTTTGCAGGGCTTTGCTGGCTGGCAGCTTGGTTATTCCATGCTCCCGGAAATAACGGGCGGCTGTGTCCGCTATGATAAAATCGCTTTCGTGCTGTTCCCGGTAGGCTCTCCGGGCTTTCTCCGATTTCTGCGCTTTCAGACCGTCACGGGCGGGCTTCGTGCCGATATAGCCCAAAAGGTTGCGCTGCAATTCCTTTTTCTCCCGGATAGCGGCTTCCAGCCCTTTCAGTCCGGCAAGGCTCTCCTGCGTGGCGGTGTTGGCTGCGGAAATGGCAGCGTCCAGCTCGTCCGGGGAAGAAAAGCCATACTGCTGGTAGAGCATGAGGGTAGCCGACATCTGTTTGAGGTTGTGCATGGTCGCCCACTTCTCATAGCCCCGTCCTTTCCCCTCGGCTCGCTTGGCGGCTATGTCTACCATGCGCTGTACAGCGTCATTGTTCGGGGCGTTTTTCGCTTCTTTTTTCGTCCGTAAGCGGTCTTTGATACTGCCGGGGTATTCCGCTATGGCTGCGGGTTTTTCGGCGGCTCTGGCGGCGTTCTGCTCCAAAACGGAGAGGACAGCAGCCCGGTCAAAATCGTCCCCCAGCTTCCGGGCGGTAATTGGCTTCGTCCTGTCCGGCGTGAGGTAACTTAGCCGCCCCCGGCTCTCCTTGACGGTCACACCATGCCGGAGAAGCAGGGCGGCAAACTCATCAAAGCCGGAAGCAGCGGCAAGGGCTTCCCGGATAGTCCGGCGCAGCTTCGCCTTATCCGTTTCAAACTTGGTCTGCCGGGGCGCGATACCGTCCGCAGCAATAGGGGCGTTGGCTCTGTCAAGGGCAGCCTGTCCTTTCTTCTGCGCCCAATACTCACGCTCGGTAATGCGTTCTTTGCTGCCGTTCAAAAGGTCTATCTGGTAAAGCCCCTCGCTGTGGCACATCTCCATGACTTCGGCTTTCAGATAGTTCATAGCTGCGTCCGTACAGCGGTGCTTGCAGCCTGCTTTCCTGTCCGCTGGCCTGTCCATGTGGGGCAGCATGGGAACCTCCGCAATCCGCAGACTGTTAATGACGATATGCACATGGATATTTTCGGTGTGGCTGTGTCCGTCCGGGTGGGTGCAGACAAGGGCCTGGTGTCCGGGGAAATGCTCGGCGCAGAACTTCTCGCCCAGCTCCTGCGCCCGATCAACGGTCAAGCCGTTGTCCGGGCCGTCCCGTGGGTCAAAGCTGATGATGTAGTGGTGGCTCTTTACGTCCTCCCGTTTCTGGTTCTTGCCGTAGCGGAGATTGGAGCGCATACAGGCAACGGCAAAATCCTCCCCGCCACAATTCAGAGAGGATATGCGGTAGTCTACCCTCGGTATGAGCCGCCCGTCTGCGTCAAGGGTGGGCTTCATGGTAAACTCGTCATGCTCGAATGTGAGGTATTTTTCAGCGTCCCCGTAGTTGGCATTTTTAGAGCTGATATGTTTGAGTATCGCCAACGGCTTCACCTACTTTCTGCAAGACTTCAAACTTCAAGGCGGCAAGGTCGGCGGCGGCTCCCCGCACTTCCTTTTCCAGCCCCCGGTAGGGGCTTCCGTATTCGTTCAGGCTCCGGGCAATCTGGTTTAAGTTGCCGCCGATTTTCCCGTACTCTGCCGTGAGCTTGGAGAGGGCGGCAAGCAGCCCGTCATTGACCGGGGAAACGGTGACAATGGGGCGTATGGTCGCTTTCCGTATGGCTTGCCGGATAAACTCGGACTGGCTGATTTCATAAGCCGCCAGCCGCCCGGTGAAGTCGGCGTATTCTTCATCGGTCATGCGGGTCTTTACCACATGACGGCGGTGGGGCGTATTGTATTTCTTTCGCATGGTCTGTGACCTCCTTTCTCGCCCGACAGGGCGCATAGCAGGGTTTGGGGAAGGCACTCCCCAACAAGATTCCCGCAGGGGCAAAAATAAGCGGAGAGCGAATTTTGGCACCTCGGTAGAATCTTGCTCTGAAAAACTCCGGCGTTCCCCGGCTCCCGTCCTTTCCGCTAACAAAACGTTTCAAAAGGGCTTTGCTACCCGCTATTCCGGCTTATCTTGAAAATTTTCCTTTCACTACCTACAACACCACGCAAAGCAAAATGGACG
>DXUR01000282.1 GCA_019417795.1 Clostridiales bacterium
TCCTGGCTTTTTTGTGGAGCTGGGAGCCCGCAGTGAGGAAAAGGGTATTACCTTTCCCCATCACAACTGCCGCTACCTGATGGATGAGGATGCGCTGAAATACGGCGTGGAGTATCTCTATCAGTTGGTCCGCAGCCGTTTGTCGATCAGCTGAATCAAAGCGTGAGGCCCTGACAGGCACAGCGAAAAACGAAATATAGACCGAACCAAAAGCGGCGTTCCTAACTTCCGAGCTGGAAGAATAGGAACGCCGTTTTTTGCTATGCAAAATCAGAAATGTGCCATTTTCTCGCCACTGCGGGGCAACCGGAAATGGTGCACACCAACTTCGTGCACTGACATTTGCGCATTTTCGCGGTGCGGTACTCATGCATGAAGCTTGATACCTCAGTATTTACAGGCTGATGGCGCCGTCAGCGGTCTGAGCGTCCGTCAGCAGGGGGGCATACTCCGCCAGCAGGCGCTCCACCTGCTCTTTGCAGCGGCCGATGTACAGGGACGGCTCCATCACGGCGTCCAACTCAGCACGGGTCATGCCAAAGGCCGGGTCTGCGGCCAGACGGTCCAGCAGATCGCAGGATTCGCCCTCCTTCATCCGTGCGGTGGCGGCCATGGAGTGCTGGCGGATCTTCTCGTGCAGTTCTTGGCGGTCGCCGCCCCGCTTCACCGCCTCCATCATGATGTTTTCCGTGGCCAGGAAGGGCAGATATTCCCGGATGGCCCGGTCCACGATCTTCTCGTTGACGTGCAGCCCGTTGGTCACGTTCTGGCACAGCCGCAGCACCGCATCGGCGCAGAGGAAGCCCTCCGGCAGGGAAATGCGGCGGTTGGCGGAGTCGTCCAGCGTCCGTTCCAGCCACTGAACGGAGGCGGTCATGGGGGAGTTGGCGGCGTCGGCCATCAGATAGCGGCTGAGGGAGCAGATCCGCTCGGAACGCATGGGGTTCCGCTTATAGGCCATGGCGCTGGAGCCGATCTGATTCTTCTCGAAAGGCTCCTCCACCTGGCGGTCGTGCTGCAGGAGCCGGAGGTCATTGGCCATGCGGTAGGCGCTCTGGGCGATGGAGGACAGTACATTCAGAATCCGGCTGTCGGTTTTCCGGGGATAGGTCTGGCCGCAGACGGAGAAGCAGCGCTCAAAGCCGAAGGCGGCGGCGATCCGGCGGTTCATCTCGTCGATTTTCGCCCCGTTGCCCTCAAAGAGATCCATGAAGCTGGCCTCAGTGCCGGTGGTGCCCCGGCAGCCCAAGAAGCGCAGGGTGGCCAGTACGTGATCCAGTTCCTCCAGATCGGAGCGGAAGTCCTGCATCCACAATGCGGCCCGCTTGCCCACCGTCACCGGCTGGGCGGGCTGATAGTGGGTGTAGCCCAGAGTGGGCGTGGCAGCGTACTGCCGGGCAAAGGCCGCCAGATTCACCAGAACGGATAAGATCTGCCCCCGCAGATACCGCAGACCGTCCCGGTAGAGGATCAGGTCGGCGTTGTCCGTCACATAGCAGCTGGTAGCGCCCAGATGGATGATCCCCGCCGCGGAGGGGGCCGCCAGACCGTAGGCGTAGACATGGGCCATCACGTCATGGCGGACTTCCTTTTCCCGCTGCTCTGCGGCAGCGTAGTCGATGTCGGTGACGTGGGCTTCCAGCTCCGCCACCTGCTCTGCGGTGATGGGCAGACCCAGCTCGTGCTCCGCCCGGGCCAGCTCCACCCACAGCCGCCGCCAGGTCTGGAACCGCATATCCGGAGAGAACAGGTGCAGCATATAGGGGGAGGCGTAGCGGGAGGACAGGGGGGATTCGTAAATATCCTTGCTCATAAAGGCTCCTTCCAGCGTTTTTCCAATAGTTTACAGGAAGCGGGACGTTCTGTCCAGATTTGATGGGTCAGCGGATGATGAGGCTGTCCCGCTCCGCACCCACGGACACATAGCCGATGTGACAGCCGATGGCCCGCTCCACATACTCCACGTAGTTTCGGGCGTTTTCCGGCAGCTCATCCCAGCTGCGGACCTTGGAGATGTCGCACTTCCAGCCGTCCACGTACTCGATGACGGGCTTGGCGTCCTGAAGGCAGACGGGGAAGGGGAATTCGTCGGTCTGCTGGCCGTCCAGCTCATAGTGGGCGCAGACGGGGATCTTGTCCATATAGCTGAGAATATCCAGCTTGGTGAGGGCGATATTGGTGGCGCCCTGGACCTCCACGCCGTAGCGGGTGGCCACCAGATCAATAGGGCCTACCCGGCGGGGCCGTCCGGTCTTGGCGCCGTACTCCGCGCCGGCGTCCCGGAGCTTTTGCGCATCCTCCCCGAACCATTCGCACACAAAGGGGCCTTCGCCCACGCAGGAGGAATAGGCCTTTACCACGCCGACCACCTCGTCCAGCTTGGCGGTGGGCAGACCGGAACCCACCGGCGCATAGGCCGCCACAGCGTTGGAGGAGGTGGTGTAGGGGTAGATGCCGTAATCCAGATCCCGGAGTGCGCCCAGCTGGGCTTCAAAGAGGATGGATTTGCCCGCTTTCTGGGCGTCCCGCAGGAACGCGGTGGTATTTGAAATGTAAGGCTTAACTGCTTCACAGTACTTGTCTACCCAAGCCAGCAGCTCGTCCAGCGTGTAGCCCTTGGCACCGTAGACCTTCTGGAGGGTCAGATTCTTCCATTCCAGCAGATCTGCCAGATGCTCCTTCAGATGCTGGGGATGGAGCAGCTCTCCGGCCATCACCGTCTTTTTCTGGTACTTGTCGGAATAGAAGGGGGCGATGCCCTGCTTGGTGGAGCCGTACTTCTTGTCGGCCAGCCGGGCTTCCTCCAGACCGTCCAGCTCCCGGTGCCAGGGCAGCAGGAGGGAGGCCCGGTCGCTGATCTTCAGATTCTCCGGGGTAATGGACACCCCGGCGGCCCGGAGGGTGTTCATCTCCGCCAGCAGGTTTTCGCAGTCCAGCGCCACGCCGTTGCCCAGAATGTTCACCACACCTTCCCGGAAAATGCCGGAGGGCAGCAGGTGGAGGGCGAAGGTGCCCCTGTCATTCACCACGGTATGTCCGGCGTTGCCGCCGCCCTGATACCGCACCACCACGTCAAAGTGGTTGGTGAGATAATCCACCATGCGGCCCTTGCCTTCGTCGCCCCAGTTGATCCCTACGATTGCGCAGTTTGCCATTTGAATTGCCTCCCAAATTACGTGCGGAAGCTCCGCACGGCATACGATTGCTTTTTTTGACCGGGTTATTATAGAATGGTTTTTTTTACAAGAAAAGAATGAAAATCAAATATTTACTATAAGAAGCACTGATGCACCCGGATAAAAAACAGTTGCGGGGCAGACCGTTTTTCTATGAAAAACAAACCGGCCCTCCGCGTTTCGGAACGCCGGAAAAAACGTCCCGGACCTTTTTAAAAGGCCCGGGACGGTGGGGAAAGATTAAAATTTGTACTCCACGAACAGCTCCCGGACGGCGTTGGGGCCGGCGGGAGGGGCCTTGGGTGCTTCGGCTGGCTGGGCCGGGGCCTCGTGAGGACCGTCCCGCCAGGCTAAGAACTTGGGGGCCACCTGGGGGAACAGGGCCAGAGACAGCACGTCCTCCTCAGACTTGGCGATGTCCTTGAACTGCTCTTTGTAGGTTTCCAGCTCCGGGGCGATGTTGTCCGCCGGACGGCAGGTGATGACCGCCTCCGGGTCGATGCCCGCCAGCGCCCGGACCTCCGGGTTCACCTCGCCGGGCAGCGCGCCGTACTCACCCCGCAGCAGTCCCTTGGACTCCTTGGGGAAGGTCTTGTACTTGCCCACGATGACGTTCATCACCGCCTGGGTGCCTACGATCTGGCTGGTGGGAGTCACCAGCGGGGGATAGCCGAAATCCTTGCGGACGCGGGGGATCTCCGCCAGCACGTCATAGTACTTGTCCTCCTTCCCAGCCTGTTTGAGCTGGGAGATCAGGTTGGACAGCATGCCGCCGGGGACCTGATAGAGCAGGGTGTTGGTGTCCACCCGCAGCACCTTGGGGTCCAGGATCCCCTCGTTTTGCAGACGGGCCGCCACCTTGCGGAAGTGGGCCGCCGCCTCGCTGAGCTTGGACTGATCCAGCCCGGTGTCCCGGACGGTGCCCCGCAGCGTGGCCACCAGAGACTCCGTGGCGGGCTGGGAGGTGCCGTTGGCAAGGGGGGAGAGGGCGGTGTCCACGATGTCCACCCCCGCCATGGCCGCCATGAGGTTCACCATGTCGCCGGTGCCGGTGGTGTTGTGGGTGTGGAGGTGGATGGGGATGGAGACGGTCTCCTTCAGCCGTTTGATGAGGGAGTAGGCGTCCATGGGCAGCAGGAGGTTGGCCATGTCCTTGACGCAGATGGCGCTGGCACCCATGTCCTCCAGCGTCTTGGCCAGCTTCACGAAGTAGTCCTCGTTGTGAATGGGGGAGACGGTGTAGCTCATGGTGGCCTCCACCTCGCCGCCGTACTTCCGGGTGGACTTGATGGCCTGTTCCAGATTTCGCACATCATTCAGCGCGTCGAAAATGCGGATGATGTCGATGCCGTTTTCAATGGACTTGCGGCAGAAGGCGTCCACCACGTCGTCGGCATAGTGCTTGTAGCCCAGAATGTTCTGGCCCCGGAACAGCATTTG
>DXUR01000283.1 GCA_019417795.1 Clostridiales bacterium
CATAAAGCTGCTTGGAACATACCCTGTCGCCGGTGTAGTCCTCCAAATAGGCGTAGATCATGCCAGCCTGTGTGTCCTCCTGCATGAAGTCCTGCTGATGGGCGTTCAGGTATCGGTTCATTTCTATGCTGAATGACAGCTTATACTTCCCACTGCGATAAACCGTCATGGCTTCCGCCCACATCTGTTCGATATACGCCCTCGCCGCCGCTTCATCGTCCAGTATGTGAACCTCCGCCCGTTCCGGGTACACCGTCACGGGGAGAAAGCGCCGGTTGCCGGTGCGGTCACGGGGCAAAAAGTCCTGCCGGTTGGTCGTCCCTCCAAATACACATTGCCGCAGCCGGTCTGCCGGATGTGTCTCATACGGCACTTTGTAGGTTTCTTTCTGGCGGCTTAAGAATGACTTGATTTCCTCAATACTCTTGGCGTTGGCTGTGGCAATCATCTCCGACATCTCGATAATCCAATGCCCTTGCAGCTTGCGGTACACATTTTCATCGTCCAGCTTTTTCAAATCGTCTGAAAACCATTCGTCCCTGCCTGCCAGCAGCCGGAAAAAGGTAGATTTCCCGGCTCCCTGACCACCAACCAGACAGAGCATGACCTCAAACTTGCTCCCCGGTCTGAATACCCGCCGGATGGCTCCCATCAGGAACAGTTTCAAGGCTTCATAGGTGTATTCGTCCGTATCGGCTCCCAGAAAGTGATGCAGGGCGTAACGGATGCGCTCTGTGCCGTCCCATTGCAGGCTGTTCAGGTAATCCCTGACTGGATGGTAGCGGTTTTCATTGGCAACAATCTTGATGGCGCTCTGCACCTTTTTCTCGCTGGTAAGCCCGTAATTTTCTTCCAGATACAAAAGCAGGTAGTTCATGTCCATGTCGGTCAGCGTGGTACTGGTGCGCTCCCAGCCCAGCGGCTTCACAATGTCAATCTGCTCCGTCAAAAGGTTCAGGCGCAGCGCCCCGCGAAACAGAGGGTCACGCTGGAACACCGTCAGGCAGTTTCGGATGCTGTTCTTCACGCCGCCTTTCTGCGTCCCCTCTAATGTTTCCCGGATTTCTGCCGGTGTCTGCGCCGGTTCCATTGTGTCCATCGTCCTTTTGACCGCTTCCTGCGTTTCCGGCGGCAAGCTCTGAAATTCGCTGTTCAAGCCGCAACACCTCCTTTCCCTGTGCGGCGATCAATGCCGCTTTTTCTTCTATTTCTCCGTATAACAAAATATCCAAAAGGTATTCTGTGTAGCTTATCCTCTGCAACGCTTCCACAAAAAGAGGATGCCAGATGGCATCCTGCGGCTGTGGGGCGTGTGCTGTTTTCCAATGCTCCAGCAGGCGCAGATAATCGCATAGCACCCGGAAACAATACCGTTCCGTTTCCTGAAATCTCTGCTCCGCTGATTTTTGTCGGGGCTGTGACCTGTTGTGACGCTTCCTATCTGGCGGCGCATTGCCGGATTTCTCATAGGAAACGCCGAAGTCCTCCGCAAGCCTGACCGCAGCTTCCCGTTTCCCCAATCCATGCAGCAAAGCGGCAAAGTCGATCACATCCCCGGAAGCCCCGCAGCCGAAGCAGTAAAAGCGGCTGTCCACTTTCATGCTGGGCGTGCGGTCATTGTGGAATGGACAGCAGACCATGCCGTTTCTCCCCACCCGGATTCCATAGAATGAAGCAGCCTGCCGAGTGGTAACAGACTGTTTCACCGCTTCAAATACATTCAAATGCTCCCTCCATAAAAATACTGGTAGCGGTAAAGCTGCCGGTTATATCATAGCTCCATCTCATGTTTCTTTCTCTGTACTGCCTGTGGCTGCTCCCTCCGGCGCAGTGCGGTATCTACGGCGTTCTGCACCTGCCGCAGCCGTATGACTTCCTCCCGGAGTGGCTTGTGCTGCGGAGACAGTTCGGCATACTCTGTTTTTAACTGTGCGTATTCCTGTTTCCATGCTTTCAGGGCAATGGGTTTTCCGTCCAGTTTTTCTTTCAAAATACGGCGGGCGGCATAAAACAGCCGTAACTCCGCATCGTGGGATGTTTCAAATTTCTCCCTCTGTTTCTTAAACTTGATATTGTTCAATTCCGTATGAACAGGTTTTAGCCGCTGGTAATTCTCGCCCTCCCGTATCAATTCCTGCAATTCCTTTATCCGGGCAGATTTCTTTTTCATGGAGTCGCTTAACGCTTCAAATTCTTCGTTGACAGAGGAAAGACGCTCCTGCAAATCCTCTAATGTGAGCAGCTTGTTTTCCGTCAGATAATTGACGGCTTCGGCAAACTGCTTTAAGTTTCCGGTTCTGGCTTTATTGCTCCATGCCCCTGCGTTGCGCTGGTTGTAATAAGCGATCAACAGGTCGGCAAGGCTCGGTGTCTGCGGTTTGGAAAGTTCTTCTTTTACCTCTGCCATCCAGACAAACAGGGCTTTGATCTTCTTCCTCACATCCTGCATGAGCCGGTTGGTGGCTTTAATCCAGCGGTTCAGTTCCCCTTTCTCGGTGCGGATGCCCTTTGCTTCCATCTGCCGGACATTAGCTCCCTCGTGGACAGTAGGTATCAGGTCAAGCCCCTGCCGCACATAGGAACGGTGGTCGATACGCACATCCAGTCCTTTTTCCTCAAATTTTGTATTAACGGCAGCCGCCCACTGCTCCCGCCAGTGTTCCAGCGTTTCCGGCTCATGCCAGTCTGTTGTATGGACAGCGTTAAACATATAATCGCCGTTTTTATCCCGGATTCGGTTTCCATCTTCATCAAGAAGATATTCCCGACGCTGTTTTTGTCCCCATGTGCCATCCGGGTTCAAAGGGCGCATGGTTGTCATCACATGAAAATGCGGGTTAGGGATGCCGCCGTCCTCTTTCTCCGGGCTGTGAAAAGCAAGGTCGGCAATCATGCCTTTTGTCACAAACTGCTCCTGTACGAACTTCCTCGCCAGCTCCATGTTTTCTTCCAGCGTCAATTCATTCTGCATGGCAATATCAAAGGAATAGGCAAGCTGTGCTTTTGGATGTTTCTCGCAGTTCTCCACAGCATTCCAGAGGGTCGCCCGGTCAAGATATATTTCCGGCGCATGGGGCGGCAGCATGATTTCCGAAGCGATCACGCCGCCCTTTTTGGTGTAGTCGCTGACTTCTCCATAGTAGCTGCTGTAAAGACGCTCCCCGGCTCGATAGGCTGCGCTGGCAATGGCGCTCTGACCGGCGCTGCGCTTGATCTGTGCGATTGAAAAATGATAAAGTGCTATCCTTAGTCACCGCCTTTCTCCTGCCCGGAAATACGGGCGTGGTTCTCTGCGGCAGACCGGATGAAATGCTCCGCCTGCGGCAGATTCAAAATGCTTTCCATGAGGGAATAAAATTCCGCTTCGGATAGCTCCTTTGTCTGTGGTGCAATGCTCTCAATAGCTGCCCCACGGGTAATCAGCCGGTGCGTCCTCTGTTTCCGGGAACCGCTTTCCAGATACGCCTGCCGGTTTTTCAAACGCTGCATTTTCCGTTTTTCCTGTTCCAGCAGGACAGTGGTTTTTTCATATTCCTGCTTCAACTGTTCCAAAGATTTTTCCATGTTCTCACATCCTTTGCTGATAAGATAAAGAAAGACCATCCGCAGACAGTCCGTGTGTCAGTGCTTCTATAAAACCCGATGAAAAGGGAAAACCGCAGAGCGGATTTCTCTTTGCGGCGAGTACACAGGGGATAGCCGCTTTAGCGGCGCAAGGGGGTGTAGCCACCTTGTCGGAGCGAAGCGAACGCAGACCTCGGATTGCTGATTTTATCAGCGGCAGAGGTAAGCTCCGCAGGACGCACGATACATGGTCTTTAGACTATGTATAGAAGTGCGCCCTTAGTTCCTAAGGGATTTTGCCGTTTCCGGCAGTCTTGTCCTTTTTCTTGGAACGCTTGGAAAGATACTTCGGGCAGTCAACCACAACCGCCCGGAAGCTCTGTTTACATTCGTGCTGGCATTTCCGGCACAGTTCGTTGTAAGTGATACGGCTGCGGTCATTTAAGAAGAAAGACCATTCCAACCGCCGCTTGTTACTCATTCTTGCCATAACCGGCTCCTTTCTCCGTTTCTATCTGATGTACGCAGATAGGCTGTTTTGATGTAGCGTCTCGGTATCATTTTTAAGTTTTTTTCCCTCTGTATGCCCCTTTGGAAAGTGCGGCAGTATTGCAAGTCAGGGAATGATACCTCACGCTTATTTGTCGCTTCCCGGTACGGTTTCGGAGCCTTTTGCCATCCATTCAAAGAAAGCAATTTTGCTGACCTTGATAAGTCTGCCCCTGCGGAACGCTGGAAAGCCGGGTGTGTGTACCAGCTCATAGGCGCTCGCTCTTGAAATTCCCATAATCCACTGAATGTCCGCCACATCCAGAACCAGCGGTAAATCCTCGTAGCTGTTCAATCTCTTTTTATCGTTCATTCTGTTCCTCCCATAAATCAAATAGGTTAAAATGCTTCCTGTTGCCGTTCTCCCCAAAAGCCGTTTTCCTGCCCCATTCCTGCGGTGTTTCCCTGCATTGGTGCGCCGGATGCGTCACTTCTCCTGCCGGTCATATCCCTTTTGGACGGTCATT
>DXUR01000284.1 GCA_019417795.1 Clostridiales bacterium
TCGGCGTTCCCTGCTGGGGTTCCTCCTGCTCCGGCGCGGCTTCGTCCTTTTCCAGCTTATCCGGGGCGGGGTGTTCCGGCTCCGGGAAGCTCATTACCCTGTATTCTTTCGGTATGTCATTTTCCCGCCCGTTGTACCACTGTGAAAAGGTGTTGCCGTTGTTGTAGATATAGCCTTGATCGGTAAACTGTCCCCGGTCTTTCCGTACCGCGTCCCGCCCGTATTCCTCGTACTTGAAATACTTCTTTGCTTCTTCGGGAAGCTCCAATTCGTCCAGCTCGTCAATGAGGTAATAGCCATAATCGGCTTCACTTCGGACAGTGGGGTATATCCAGTAGCAGTCAAGGTTTTGCACAAGGTTGATAAGGTCTTTCACGCTCCCGGCGTGTTCCCCCAGCGTTACCGTCGCCGTGAATTTGTCCCTGTCCGCGTCGTCCTGCATTTCTAAGAGCTTCCCCAAATAATTCAGCTCGTCAATGGTGCTGCTCTGTACCACGGAAAGTGGCACGTCAAAGGGATAGTCCTCGGTATTTGCAAAGCCATTGATAAAAAAATCCTGCGGGTTCTCCGCTGTAATGCCTACGCTTCTCATAGCTGCGTGAAGCTGCTCCGTGGTGGTCGGTATGGAAAGCCATTCGCCGCCCGGTTGCCCGGTTTCAAAGCGGCTGCGGCTGTCAATTAAAACTGAAAATGTTTCGCTCATTCGCACTTGCTCCTTTCTTTTATGGCAGCGTCGCGGACGCTGCGCCTTTCATGGCTGCATGGTCTGTTACACCGCGCCCGCGCTTTCTGCCAAGATTTTTATTTTTCTCAAGAGGGTTTGGGACACTTCCCAACAAGCAAAATCCCCGTCCGGCGCGTCAGCGTCGAAAGGGGATTTACGGAAAAGGGTACTCTTTTCCTATGCTTGCTACGAAACTTATTTTTTCTTCGGTATCTCTATCTTGTAGTTGACGTACTTCCCGCCCGTATCGGCTAAAACAATGATTCCGTCGTAGGTTTTGCCTGTTTTCGGGGAATACAAGCCCTTGACATTTGCCTTGCCGGATTTTAAGAGGGCGGCGGCAATCTTCGGGGTAAAGGTGACTTTCCTTTCTTCAAAGAAACGGTCATTTTTCCACATGGTAAAAGCACAATCCCGGTTAGAACAGTAGAAATTCTTCTTGCCCTCCCAGACGGGGGAACCGCACCGGGGGCATTTCCCGATAGAGGGTTTTTCCTCCCCGCCCGTGAAAGCTGCCTTGTCCTTATCGGCGGTGGCGTTCTCCTTTACCAGCTCCCGCGCCATAGCTTCAATGCGCTGCATGAAGTCCCCGGCGTCGGCGGCTCCCTTTGCGATCTGCGTCAGATTGTTTTCCCATTCGGCGGTAAGCTGCGGGGAAGTCAGCATATCCGGCAGCACCGACACAAGGGCGGCTCCGTTCTGTGTGGGGATAAGCTGCTTTCCCTTGCGCTCTGCAAAGCCGGACTTCACCAGCTTTTCAATGACAGCGGCGCGGGTGGCGGGAGTGCCAAGCCCCCGGCGTTCCGCGTCCGGGTCGGTGTCCTCGTTCCCGGCACGTTCCATTGCCGACAAAAGGGTTGCTTCGTTGTGGGGCTTCGGCGGCGTTGTGAAATGCTCCGTCACCTTTGTTGTGGGATTGGTAAAGGTCTGTCCCTCGGCAAGCTCCGGCAGGGTGTTTTCTTCTTCTGTGTCCTCCGGGTCGGGCTTGCCTTTTAAGGTCGCCCGGTAGCGGCGTTCAAGGTCTTTCCAGCCGCCCGCAAGCACCGTCTTTCCCCGTGCCGTAAATTCTGTATCTGCGCATGAGAAAACCGCCGTGACCGCTTCAAAGATATGCGGCGCGGCGGCAGCGAAAATAAGACGCGTCCCGGCAAGGGTGAGGATATTCCTTTCACTTTCCGGCAGCGCGGCAGGGTCGGTCTTTGCAAGCTCCATAGTGGGGATAATGGCGTGGTGGTCGCTTACCTTGCTGCTGTCAAGCGTCCGGGAAACGTCCGGGGTAAACTCTGCGCCCTCCATAAAGGGGAGCTTTTCGGATAACATGGCGACGGTCTTTGCCGCCGTGTCCCCCATGTCGTCGGTCAGAAATGCACTGTCTGTCCGGGGATAGGTAAGCAGCCGTTTTTCATACAAGGTCTGCGCAAGGTCAAGGGTCTGCTTCGCCGTATAGCCGTAGATTTTATTGGCTTCCCGCTGTAAGGAAGTGAGGTCAAAGAGTTTCGGCGGGGCGGCGGTCTTTTTCTCTTTGGTGAGGGAAACGCATACCGCCGTTTCTACTTCACAAGCTGCTTTCAGTGTGTCGGCTCCCGCCTTATCTGAAATCCTTTCGCTGGCGGCTTCCGCGCCGGATAAATCAAGGCGCACATGGTAATATTTCTCTTTCTTGAAATGGGAGATCGCTTCGCCCCGGTCAACCAGCATTTTCAGTGTAGGGGTCTGCACCCGTCCCACGTTCAAGGTCTTGTCATACAGGCAGGAGAAAAGGCGCGTCGCGTTGATACCAATGATCCAGTCTGCTTTTGCGCGGCATAATGCGGAAGCATAGAGCGCGTCATAGTCCCGCCCGTCTTTGAGGTCGGCAAAGCCCGCCTTGATCGCTGCGTCCTCCATTGAGGAAATCCACAATCGGCGCATGGGCTTGTTGCATTGTGACACGTCGTACACAAAGCGGAAGATCAATTCCCCCTCGCGCCCAGCGTCGCAAGCATTGACTACCTCGGAAACGTCGGCGCGGTGCATAAGCTCCTTTAAGGTTGCAAACTGTTTCCCCTTGTCGGCGGCGACGGTGTACTGCCATTCCTCCGGCAGAATGGGTAAGCTCTCATAGCTCCATTTTTTATACTGCTCCCCGTAGGCGGCAGCTTCCGCAAGCTCCACCAAATGACCGACGCACCAAGAAATGAGGTAGCCCCTGCCCTCGATATATCCGTCTTTCTTTTCCTTAACGCCAAGCGCGGCGGCGATACTTGCCGCGACGCTGGGCTTTTCTGCAATGACTAATCTATGTGAAGTCAATAGAAAATCCTCCTTTCATTTTCCCGTGTTTTTCTCTGTCAGCTTCTTGATACAGTACCCCACACAAGGCGGCTCCCGGTTGTAGGGACAGCCCTTGCAGCGTGGGGGAATGGAAGCGGGCGGCGATTTTCCACGCCGCCCGTCACCCGGTTTCTGTATCATCATTCTTTCTAATGGGTTGTCGGTGAACAGGGTCATGCTTCCTCGTCCTCCGTTCCCCCGTCGTCCCCGGCTTCGTCCTCCTGTTCCGGCTCGTCCTCGTCGTAATCGTCAAAATCGAAATCGTCAAGGTCTGTGCCGCCTTTTACGTCCTGCTTCGGCTTCATAACCTTAAAGTAGTAGGCTGCGCCCCCGCCGCCAAGAAGTGCCACAATGAGGAATACCAAAAGCCCGCCCGTATTATTTTTCTTTTCCGGCTGCTCCGTGGGTTCCTCCGTTTCCGGCTCCGCTTCCTTGCCGCTGCAAGCGGTCATGTTGTCCTTGCAGACGGGGCAGCTTACATTTACCTTTCCGGCTTCGCATTTCTCCGTACAGTTGCAGACTGCGGGCGGCTCCGTGGCGGTGTTCCCGTCCTCCATGAGTGCCATAAGGTCGGCTTCGTCCACTTGATTGAGGAAATGCACGGTGTTCTCGCCCTCGTCGTCACGGTCAATGAGGATATAAAAGTAATTGCCGTTTTTGGTCGTCACGGTGATAAGCTGCTTGTTGCCGCCGAAATCATCAACAAGGGTCGCGTTCCCGTCCGGGGTGAGGGGTTCTTCCTTTTCGGGTTCCTCGTAGACAACGCCGCTGTCGTCGGTCGCGTCGTCCTGCCCCTCCGGGGTCTGCGCGTAGGCGGTGACAGAAAAACCGCCCATGAGGATAAGGGCGGCGCATAAGGTCAGCAGGGCATTAAAAATCTTTTTATTCTTCATCTTCGTTTTCCTCCTGTTCGTCGTTGTCTGCGCCGCTTAAAACGGGCGCGGGGGTCATGCCGGGGATTGCGCCCCCGGACAGCATGGAAGTAAGCTCTGCGGGGGAAAGCCGCATGGAGCGCACAAGCTGGACGATCTGCAAATTCTCCGCTTCGGTTTTCTGCGCTTCCAGCCCTTTCAGTTTGTTCTGATACTCGGTGATCTTTTCGCGGGTCTTTTCAATCTCCCGGTCGATACGTTCAATTTTGTTCGTTGCCATAAATAAATGCTCCTTTCAGATTTTTGTTTGTTTTCAGTTCCAATTCATTAAGCCGTACCCTTTGATACAGCCATAGTCAAGGGGATAGCTCTTGATCTTGCAAGCGTCCCCGGAATTGCCCTCGACGGTGTAAACACGCTGTCCGTCCGTGCCGATCACAAGCCCTACATGGTCTGCGCTCCCGTCCCCGTCCCAGTCAAAGAAAATCGCGTCGCCAGGTGCTATGTTTGGATAATTGCGGTCGCCCCATTGCCCGTGTGACGTAAACCACGGAATACCCTGTGACTGGCAGGCGGCAAAGCGCGGCTCGCTTTTCCCGGCTTGATTGTAGCACCATGAAACGAAACAGGCGCACCATTCCACGCGGCTGTT
>DXUR01000285.1 GCA_019417795.1 Clostridiales bacterium
TATCGTCCACGGTTTTACAATGGACAATAAAATCCTGATGGGCCAGGTCACACAGCCGCATCCCCAGATCATGAATGATGTCGATCCACTTCCAACCGTTAGGACTGGAAATAATGTTGGTGCCGTCCATCATATTATCGAAGATACAGTCGATGTTGGAATAGGCCAACGCCTCATATCCGCAGCGATCCCGGCCAGTCCGCATGGCGTCAAACAACGGTTCACAGGTGGACATATCCCGTGTGGTAAAGTCAGGATGATCGTGGAGGCTGACGTAGGGCGTCCTTTCCAGCAGTTCCCTGCACCGGGCCTCTTCTTCCGGATTCAAGGGCAGGACGTTTCGGCCGGCCCAGTCCCAGTCCGCCCAGTCAATGACCTTAAAATCCCTTCCCGGCTCAAGATACTGATACGCCTCATAGGGGCGATACCCTTTCTTCAGTTGAAATTCCATACAATTTGCTCCTGTTCAGCAGAACGGTCAGGCCCAGACTTCCCGCAGCACCCGGATGGCGTTGCCGCCGATGACCTTGCCGATGTCCTCTTCGCTGTAATTGTGCTTTACCAGCCAGCGGATGATGTTCCAGCTGGCTTCTGTGGGATTCTCCAGACCCCAGACGAAGGGCACTTCCTCGTAAGAGGTATTCGCAGTTTCCGCTGTAGACAGGGCGGCGGCAAAGGCGTGGTGTACGCCCACATGGTCGCCGTACAGGCAGTCCACGCCAAAACCAACGTGGTCGATGCCGATCAGGTTCTTCACATACTCGAAGTGCTCCATCACGCTGTCCAGATCATGGGTCATCTTGGTTTTGGACATGGTTGTGTGGGGGGCAGATTCAATACCGACCACGCCGCCCTTGGAACCGATGGCTTTAATGAGATCATCGCCGGCCATACGCTTAATGTCCCATACGCCTTTGGCGCCCACGTGGCTCATGATAATGGGTTTCTTGGAATACATGACCGCGTCATAGGCTGTTTGCTGGCCGCAGTGGGACACATCAATAAGCATACCCACCTTGTTCATCCGCTCCACGCACTGCTTGCCGAACATGGTCAAGCCACCGTCGTGATCCTCCTTCATGCCATTACCCAAAGCGTTGCTCTCAGAATAGGTCACGCCCAACTGACGGACGCCCAGACCGTAGAGAATATCGATGCGATCCACTTCATTTTCAATGGGAGCTGCGCCCTCAATGCAAGGCACCCAGGCGATCTTGCCAGCCTTCTTGGCAGCAAAAATGTCATCGACCGTCTTGCACTGGATCAGAAAATCCTGATGAGCAAGGTCGCACAGCCGCATTCCCAGATCATGAATAATGTCGATCCACTTCCAGCCGCCGGGACTGGAGATGATATTCACACCGTCCATCATATTGTCGAAGATGCAGTCAATATTGGAATAGGACAGTGCTTCATAACCGCAGACAGCGCGGCCCTGCCGCATGGAATCATAAATGTGGTCAATGCTGGACATATCCTTTGGGTAAAATGTAGGGTGATCGTGAAGGCTGATGTAAGGATGCTTCTTCAGGATCTCCTGCACCATGGCTTCCTGATCCGGCTCCAGCTCTACAACATGGCGTCCGGCCCAGTCCCACTGTGCCCATTCGATCTTTGGATAGTCCTTGCCCTCTTCCAGATATTCATAAGCCTTATAACCCTTATAAGCAGGTTTTTGTACAAAGTTCATCAGTTCAAACACCTTTCTTCATAATCTTTTTTGAAAAGAGGGGGGCTCCCGCAGGAGCCCCCCTCTCTCCATGCAACCATTACATACGAATCAGCAGGGGTGCTTTATTTCGCATGGACGTTGACAAAGTTGGCGCAGGCCAGGAACGCGCTATTGCCGGGGGACAGGTGCCAGCCGGTGAAGTTGGTGGTGTCAGCGGCATAGGTGTTGTTGGGCACGAACAGGTGGCAGCAGGGCAGGTTCTCCACAAACCACGTCTGCCACTGGTTCAGCAGCTCCACACGCTTGTTGTAGTCGGTTTCGCTCTGCATGGCATTCAGCAGATCCTCCTGCTCCTGACTGTTGAACTCCATGAAGTTCAGAGTCTGGCCGATGCCGAAGACCGTCAGCAGGGTGGTATCCACATCGTCGATGGTTCCCCAGCTGCTGTAGCTGATGTCATACTTGTGGCCCTGAGTCACGTTGGCGGAGAAAGTTGCGGCGTCCACAGGCTGCAGCTTCAATTCCACGCCGGCCTTGGCAAAGTCAGAGGACAGAATGGACATGACGCCGTCCACATTGGCCATCGTGCCCTTGTAGGTAATGGTGAAGCTCAGAGGCTTGCCATCGGCGCTTTCACGGATGCCGTCGCCGTTGGTATCCACATAACCGGCGTTCTCCAAAATGGAGGCGGCGGCAGCGGTATCAAACTCAGGCTGACGGATGTTGGAAGCGGTAAAGTCACTGTAAACGGGGCTGATAGGCGTGTACATCGGCGTTGCAGCGCCGGACATGGCCACATTTACCAGAGCCTCACGGTCGCAGCTGGCGGCCAGGGCCTTACGAACATTCACATCCTGCAGCAGTTCGTTGGACTGAGAGAAGGTGATGAGCGTATAGCCAAGGGAGCCAACAGATTCGATCTGATAGTTGGAGTTGCTCTGCAGCTGAGAAATGGAAGATGCGCTGAGGAAGTTGGCACAGACATCGACCTCGCCGTTCTGCAAGGCCAGCACCATAGCATTCTCGTCGGTGTACACGCGGAATACCACTTCATCAATGCAGGCTCCGGCACCGTCATTGGCCTGAGTGAAATAGGGGTTGCGCTTCAGAGTGACATACTCGCCGTCCACCCACTCGGAAACATAGTAGGGACCGTAACCAGCGCCGGAGTAAGAATAGGTAGTGGGCTCTTCCACAGAGGACCACTCGCTCTCACGCATCACGGGTATCCAGTTGCCGGCGCCCTTCCAGAAGTTCACGTTTCCGGAAGTCAGAGCAAATTCCACGGTGCGCTCATCCGGGCAGGAGGACTTTTCAAAATCCACCAGACCATAGTAGCTGTCGAAGAAGCCGATGTGATGCTCCACACCGTACTTGGCGGTGAACAGCAGATCCGCAGAAGTGACGGGGGTACCATCATTCCAGTAGAGTTCCTTCAGCTTGATGGTCCAGACGGTGCAGTCCTCGTTGGACTCGGAGGACTCAGTCAAATAGTCATACTTGTTGCCGTCATCATCAATGGCAACGAGGTTGGGGCAGACCAGATTCATGATGGTCGCAGAATTCAGGTCATTCTGGCACCAGATATTCATGCTCACGGGAGCACTGTTCAGGCCCACCTGTATGGTGCCGCCGGTCTTGGAACCTTCGGCAGTGTCATCATCCGCCGGCTTTCCGCCGCAGGCTGCCAGGGAAAGCACCAGGCAGAGAGACAGCACGAGTGCAAGAAATTTTTTCATATTGTTACCTCCAGTAATATTTCATCACAGCTTCACTGCAACGCTTGAAATTGATTGGGCTGACACTCAGCCCTGGGCATTTTTCCGAAGGACACGACCTGCGTAGGTTCTCAGCAGGTCACCGTCTTTCAGTTCGACCTTGCCGTTGCATAGCACCAGATCGCAGCCGGTGGCATTCATCTGCGGTGTTTTGTACTGCATCTGATCCATCTCCGGATACCGGTAGTTGGGCAGATCGATCACGGCGATATCGGCGTAATTGCCTTCTACCAGGCGGCCCCGCTTATAGATGCCGAAGTGATCGGCCACCATGCTGGTATTTCTGCGGACAACCTCTTCATAGGGAACGCCCTTGCCCACATACATCTGGGCGAAGATGGCGAACCCGCCCCGGCGTCGGATCTCGTACCAATCGTAAGGATCCGCGGGATCTCCCATGATGGTGTCGCTACCTACGGAAACATAGGGATTCTTCACGATGGATTCACAGTGGTCGATGAAGTTGCTGGGCACATTGGCGGCGGGTGCGTTGAGCCAGAATACATAGTTCTTCTCATCCCCCAGCAGATCCAGCATGCAGTCATCCTCGTCGATGCCCCGCTCCTGCGCGATATCCCGGACAGATCGGTTTTCCAGATGGGGATCATCGGAGTTGACGATATAGACCTTGTCCTTAGGACCGGCAAAGGTATAGTTGTCCTTCTTGATCATTGCCCGACCCTCAGGCGTATGCAGCGCCCTCTTAACACCCTCAATGCCCTGACTGAACAGTTCATCACTGAGGGCCATGGTGAACAGCAGCATCCGCTCCTTGCCGGTGCAATGTCCCACACTGCTGGGAATCACATCGATCCGGGCGCGAACGCCGTCTTCTTCGATGGCTTTCAGAGCAATGTCATATGCCTCGGGCACAGCGGAAGCCAGATGGGAGATCTGGATCTTGGCACCGGTGCGGCGGCCCACCTCGCAGAATTCCGCAGTAGACTCGGGAATACCGATCTGGTGGCGGAGATGGGCTGCGGAAACTGCGTCATATCGTTTGATCTGACTGACTACATTGCACAGTTCCTCCATAGAGGCATACCGGCTGGGGACATAGTCCAGACCGAAGGAAATACCCCAAGCGCCCTGATCCATGTTGTGGCGG
>DXUR01000286.1 GCA_019417795.1 Clostridiales bacterium
AACGGCTGCCCTACCTTACCGTCGCGGAGAATTTACTACTTTATCGACAGTCTCAGGCAGCGGTCTCCCGCTGCCTTTAGTCTATCAGGTATCACCGGACTTGTCATCCGGTTTTACATCGTTTTTCTTCTTGAACAGCGGTTTTTTCGTCCCGTTCCGCCGCCGGATCTTCCGCAGGATGACCACCGCCGCTGCGATGATGACCGCCCACAGGATCAGCCACATCCAGCTGTACGCCAGCGCCACGGCGAAGTCCTCCATGCCGTTCACAAAGGAATGCCAGCCCCGGCTCATAGCGCTGCTCAGGCGATCTCCGAAATTCTCCGGCAGTTCCTCCGTGTCGGAATACTTATAGACCTCCGACACATGGACGTTGACGGTGGCGAAATCCACCAGCGCGTCATAGTGCCGCAGGGTGCCGGAAAGGTCCTCGATATTCCACTCTGTTTCGGAAATGGCGGACTCAATGGTGATGATGTCCTCCATGTTTTCCGCCTGGGACAGCAGCTTTTGCAGCCGCTCCAGCTTGATCTGCTGGGTCTTCAGGCGGCCCGCCGTGTCATAATAGGTCTCTGTGATGTTTTCCAAATTGGTGTTCCGCCACGTCACATGGGCAAGCTCCCCGGCCTGATCCAGAAAGCTCTGAAACTGAGCGGAGGGCACCCGGACGGTATAATCCGCCCATCGGTAGCCCCGGCTCCCGCCGCCTACGGTGCTGCTCTCCAGATAGCCGCCCTTGACCTCCGCCAGTGCTGCCAGCGCCTTGACGGCCTCGTCAAACTCCGTGGTCTCCAGATTGATGTCCCCGGTGTAGATGATCTTCTGGTTTTCCAGAACACTTCCTCCGCTGTCCCGGCCCTCGTCATCATAACCGTTGGTGTCAGCGTCGAAACACCCTTTCTCCTCTGTCGCGGAGACGGTATCCGCAGGGCGGCTGTTGGCGCTGGAAGCCGCAGTTTTGCTGGCGGCTCCGCAGGCGGTCAGGCTCAGGAGCATGGGCAGTGCAAGAAAACAGACAAATAACCTTCTTTTCATAGCGCTTCCTCCTTTTCAGCGGTCGTGCCGCTCTTCTACTTATATAGACGAAATTCCCGCCAAAAAGTTCCGCCGCTCTCAACATTTTACCGACTTGTATTTTTCTGCCGCCTGCTGTAAAATGAGGCCAATCGGGAATATGTTTGATCTTTAACGGGATTTTTACAAAGCTATACGATTCAGGAGGAAACTGCAATGACTTATCAGGAAGTTTTGGAGCAGGCCCGGACCTGCATGGGCAAATGCCACGCCTGCCCTGTGTGCAACGGCCTCGCCTGCAAAAACACGGTCCCTGGTCCCGGCGCCAAGGGTCTGGGCACCGGCGCCATCCGCAACTACCAGAAATGGCAGGAACTGTGCGTCAATATGGACACCATCTGCGAAAACGGTGATGTGGACACCTCTTATGATTTCTTCGGCCACAAGCTGACGATCCCCGTAATGGCCGGCCCCGTTGGTGCCGTGGCTATGCATTACAGCGACAAATATGACGATCTGCGCTATAACAATGTACTGGTGGAGGGCTGCGCCAAAGCCGGTATCCTCGCCTTGACCGGTGACGGCACCAATCCCGCCGTCATGGAAGGCGCTGCGGATGCCCTGAAAGCCAACGGCGGCTGCGGTGTTCCCACTGTGAAGCCCTGGAATCTGGACACCATCCGGCAGAAGATGGATCTGGTGAAGGCCGCTGATCCCTGCGCCATCGCCATGGACATTGACGCCGCCGGTCTGCCTTTCCTGAAGGGGATGACTCCCCCCGCCGGCAGCAAGACCGTGGATCAGCTCAAGGACATCGCTGCCATGGCAGGCAAGCCCTTTATCCTCAAGGGCATCATGACGGTGAAGGGTGCGGGAAAGGCCCTGGAAGCCGGTGCCGCTGGTATCATCGTCTCCAACCACGGCGGCCGTGTACTGGATCAGTGCCCCGCCACCGCCGAGGTCCTGCCCGCCATTGTGGACGCTGTGGGCGGCAAGATGAAGGTCTTTGTGGACGGCGGCATCCGCTCCGGCATGGACGTGTTCAAGGCTCTGGCCCTGGGTGCCGATGCGGTGCTCATCGCCCGCCCCTTCGTCACCGCGGTCTATGGCGGCGCTCAGGAAGGCGTGCAGGCCTATGTGGACAAGCTTCAGGCAGAGCTTGCGGACACCATGGCCATGTGCGGTGCTCACAGCCTGGCCGACATTGATCGCTCTATGCTCTTCGGCTTTTGAGTGACGTGAACGCAGATAAGATCCCTGTCCCGGCGCAGCCGGAGGTCCTGCTGCACTGTCTCATGGACATTGCGGAAGCGCTTTTGGCCGTAGGGGCAGAGGTAAACCGGGTGGAGGACACTCTGACCCGTATGGGCACGGCCTACGGGGCTGTTCGGATGAATGCCTTTGTCATCACCTCCAGCATCGTGGTAACCATGACGCTGCCCAGCGGGCGGGACATCACCCAGACCCGCCGGATCCTGACTCCCGGCGGCACGGATTTCACCGTTCTGGAAGCGCTGAACGATCTGAGCCGCCGGTGCTGCGCCGATCCTATTCCGCTGGATGAGCTGCGCCGGGAAGTTGCCCAGATCACGGCAGAAACCCCCAAGCCACTGCTGGTCTACCTGGGCAGCGCGCTGGCCGCAGGAAGCTGCGCCCTGTTTTTCGGCGGTTCCATGACGGATGGTCTGGTGGCTGCCCTGTTTGGCTTGGTGATCTGCCGCCTCCAGCGGCACTTTGGCCCTCAGTGCCCCAACCGCTTGGTATTCAATCTGCTCTCCGCTCTGGCTGTTGGCATCAGCATTACCCTGTGCGCCTTTTTCCTGCCGGAACTCCACGCCGACAAAATCCTGATCGGTGACATCATGCTGCTGATCCCCGGTCTGGCCATGACCAACGCCGTCCGGGACACCATGGTAGGCTCCCCGATCTCCGGCGCCATGCGGCTCATCGAAACGCTGCTGTGGGCCGGGGCGCTGGCTATGGGCTTCATGAGCGCCTTTTTACTGATGGGAGGGATCGGACTGTGATCGTGCAGCTTCTCACATCTTTTACCGGGGCGCTGGGTTTTTGTCTGGTGTTCCACCTGCGTCGGCGGTATATGTTCGCCGCTTCTCTGGGGGGTCTGCTGACCTGCGGCGTCTATCTGGCGGCCGCCTCGATCTGGTCCGGTATCCTGCTCCCCACCCTGACCGCCGCCGCCTTTGCCGCGTTGTATGCGGAGTTTCTGGCTTGGTTTATGGGTGCGCCCGCCACGCTGTTTCTGATCCCCGCGCTGCTGATCCCGCTGGTGCCGGGGCGGCCCCTCTATTACGCCATGTACTATGCCGTTCAGCAGGACATGGATCTGTCGGCGGACTTTGCCCGCCAGACCGCTCTTTATGCCCTTGGGATCGCACTGGGCGCCAGTCTGGTGTGGGCCCTTGCCGATATGCGCCGCCACCTTAAGCAAAACGGTTTTGGAAATTGAATCCAGCAAAAACCCGCCGCTGACTTTTGTCAGCGGCGGGTTTCTTACTTATAGATTTACAATATTCGCCCGCAGGAGGTTCAGCTCCGTCCGGTCATGGGTCACCAAAATCACCGGCTTGGTTTCCGCCGCGGCGGCGACGCACAGCACTGCTCTCCGGCGATTTTCCTCATCCAGCCCTGTGAACGGCTCGTCCAGCGCCACGGCGTCTGATACTGCCAGCAACGCCCGGGCCAAAGCCAAACGGCGCTTCATGCCGCCGGACCACTCTCGCACCGGCTTGCCCGTCTCCCAGGTCAGGCCCAGCGCCGTGAGCATGGCCGCCGCTTTCGCTTCCTCGTAGTCCGTCCCCAGCGCAAACCGGAGATTTCCCAAGGCGTCCAGTCCCTCTAACAGGCGGTCCTCCTGAAAAACGGCGCTCCAACGGACGGCCGTTCCCATCAGTTCACCGCTGTCTGGCTTTTCCAGACCCAACAGGATCCGCAGCAGGGTGGTCTTTCCCACGCCTGACGGCCCCCACAGGGCCGTGACTCCCACACCGACGGTAAAAGACACGTTTTCCAGCACCGGACGATCTCCGTAGGCTTTGCATAGGTTTTTGACTTCCATCACAGCCCCGCCTTTCTCATCAGTCGGTCCACCAGCGCCAAAAACAGCCGCTCAAATACCACTGACACCGCCACGATGGTAACGGTCCACGCAAACAGATCTGCCGTCTGGAAGTAGACCTTGGCGGTGTACAGCCGCTCTCCCATGGACCCGGCGGGCAGGCCGATGATCTCCGCCGCTGCCCCGGCTTTCCAGCAAAGCCCCAGGCCCAAAGATACCGCCGTGCGGAAATAGGGCATCACCTGCGGCAGATAGATGCCCCGGAGCCGCCGCCCAAGGGGGACCCGGAACACCCGGGCCATTTCCAGAAGCCGACGGTCCGTGCGGCAGATACCCTCCAGCACATTCAGGTACACCGGCGGGAACACCATCAGCGCCGAGATGAACAGGGACAGGCTCCGGCTGTTGAGCCACACCAGCGCCAGAATGATGAAGGACGCCACCGGCACCGCCTTGACC
>DXUR01000287.1 GCA_019417795.1 Clostridiales bacterium
TGGCTGGGTGGCACACCCTATGCATTATTTATAACGCATATAGGAACTAAATTCTATTGATAAACAGAACAAAGAACAAAGTTTCATTTTGCACATTATTCCGAAATTGAAGCTGATAGTTGATTTTTGTTCCGTCACAATGTACAACTATACCAGAAGCAGAAGAATGGGGGCACATCCATGGAAAAAAATCCGTATGAAATCATTCGCACTAATTATCCTAGTTATTCCAAAGTCTTTCGTGTGATTGCAGACTATATTCTGAATCATTCGGACGAAGTGCTGAAAACGAATATCCATAAACTGGGCCGAGATCTCGATATTGCGGAATCCAGTATCGTTCGGTTCTGTAAGGCTCTTGGATATTCAGGCTTCAGCGAGTTAAAAATCATGTTGGCAAAATATGGCCGTCAAAGCTCTAAAATTATTTTTGAGAATTTGAAGGACGGCTCTCCGGAGGCGACTTCTCGAGATGTTTTTTCGCTTAGCATTGAAACCCTTCAAATTGCAGCAGAACAACTTGATTTTAGTACTATTAAAGAAACCGCGGATCTATTGAGCAAGGCGGAACGCGTCGTAATCTGTGGCGTTGGTGCTTCTGCAAGTGTGGCGGAAAGCTTTGCCGCACATCTTCTACGGATTGGTATTACAGCGGAGGCTGCAACAGACAGTGAGTTGATGCAGCTGATTGCTCGGGCCGCGAATGAACGCACGCTATTTATCGCTATTACAAAAAGCGGGCGAAACATTCCGCTGGTCCATGCGTTTGAAATTGCTAAGTCCCACGGAGCTATGACTGCCTGTATGACGGGTTTTGAATATACACCTATCAAGAAATACTGCGATGTACAGATTGTTCATTACTGTCCTACAACAATATTGATGTCCGCCCGCATTGTTCAAAACACCATCATCGACTGCATCTGCATCAACGCAACCATTCAGCGACAAGACGAGATTGAAAAGATATGGGATGAGAATCGAAAAGTTATTGAGTGCCTTCGCATATAGAAAAAGTAACCATAAAGGAGGAACTGTGTCTATGGAACAAAAAAACAGTCGACAGATAAAATTCAAACGCCTGAAGAATCAGGTCAAGGCAGTCGTAACCAACCCCTATAACGTGATCGTGCTGGTTGCCATTGTTTTGTTGACTTATTTGATCGTTCTTCCCCTGGTAGACATGCTCTCCACCACGTTCCAGCTCGCGCAGCGGGACCTGAGAGCCACCGGCGGCACCATGGCCGACGTAGGCAAATTTACCCTGTACTATTGGCAGCGGCTGTTGGCCAGTGACCTTTCCTGGAATCTGCTGTTCAAGCCCCTGCTGAACTCCCTGACCATCGGCGTCGGCGTTTCCGTATGCGCCATCGCCCTTGGCTCCATACTGGCCTGGCTGATGGTCCGCAGCGACCTTCCCTTCAAGCCCTTCTTCTCCTTGGCGGTGATCATCCCCTATATGATCCCCTCCTGGGTCAAGTCTCAGGCATGGCTGAGTATGTTCAAGACCCCCCGCGTCGGCGGCGCTCCCGGCTTTATCGCGGCCCTCATGATGAATGCGGGCATATCCACGGAGCGGATCGAAGCCATTCTGTCTCCCATCGCTTACGGCCGTCTGGCGATCATCATTGTGCTGACGCTCCACTATTACGCATATACATATCTGCTGGTGTCCGCGGCACTGAACTCCATCAACTCCGAGCTGGAGGAGATGGGCGAGATCCAGGGAGCCAGCAAGCCCCTGATCCTGCGGAAGATCACCCTGCCTCTGGTGCTGCCCGCTATGCTTTCCGCCGTGATCCTGACCTTCTCCAAGGCCATCGGCACCTTCGGCACCATCAACTATCTGGGTTCTCCCGTCAGCTTCCGGACGCTGTCCAGCGAGCTGTATTCCAACAGTAAGTCCCAGAACACGCAGACGGCCTTCGCCATGGCCATCCTGATGATCTGCATCGCTTCTCTGTCGGTGTTCATCAACCAGCGGCTCATCGGCGCCCGCAAGTCCTACGCCACCATCGGCGGCAAGGGCGGACGGTCCACCCCCATCGGTCTGGGCGGCTGGAAGCCCATTGTGACCATCATCCTGTTCATCTTCTTCATCGTCGGCATCATCATGCCGGTGATCATCCTGATCCTGGAGAGCTGCATGCTGAAGGAGGGCACCTATTCTCTGTCCAACTTCACGCTGTACTACTGGATCGGCGAGGGTGATCCCAACATCATGGAGGGCGTCTCCGGCATCTTCAAGAATGAAACCTTTATGATGTCTCTGGTGAACTCCCTGAAGCTGACCCTTGTCAACGGCGTGTTCGGCACCATCTTCGGTCAGATGCTCGGCTATATCTGCGCCAAGGGCCGCGGCAAGCTCCACGGCAAGCTGGTGGAGCAGCTGGTGTTTATCCCCTACCTGATCCCCTCCGTGGCGTTCGGCGGCATTTACCTGTCCATGTTCTCCAAGCCTCAGACGCTCTTCGGCGTAACGCTCATTCCGGCCCTGTACGGCACCTTCGCCCTGCTGACGCTGACCTCCGTGGTCAAGCATCTGCCCTTTGCCTCCCGCGCCGGTACCTCCAACATGCTGCAGATCAGCGGCGAGCTGGAGGAGGCCGCCACCATTGAGGGTGCAGGCTTCTTCAAGCGCTTTGTCAAGATCGTGTTCCCCCTGTCCAAGGGCGGCTTTATTTCCGGCTTCATGCTGATCTTCGTTTCCATTATGAAGGAATTGGATCTGATCATCCTGATCATGACGCCCAAGACCTCCACGCTGCCGTATCTGGCGTTCCAGTACCAGAACCAGAACTGCCCGCAGGCTTCTAACTGCGTGGCCATCGTGATGTTCTCCATCGTGTTCCTGGTATACGCACTGGCAAATATCTTCGGAGACGCAGACCTGGCCAAGAGCATGGCCGGCTGAGATGAGATAAAAAAGAGGAGACGAGACCATGAGTAAAATTGAACTGACTCATATTGATAAATATTACGGCAAAAACCACGTTCTGAAGGATCTGAACCTCACCATCGAGGACGGCGACTTCATGACCCTGCTGGGGCCCTCCGGCTGCGGCAAGACCACCACCCTCCGCGTGGTCTCCGGCCTGGAAAAGCCCCAGAACGGCATCATCCTGATGGACGGCAAGGAGATCGTCAACGCGGCGGAAGCTTCTTTCGCCCCGCCCAGCAAGCGCAACCTGAATCTGGTGTTTCAGTCCTACGCGCTGTGGCCCCACATGACCGTGTTCGACAACGTGGCCTTCGGCCTGCGTATCCGCAAGGAAAACAGCGAGACCATCGCCAAAAAGGTCGCCAGCGCTCTGGACCGTATGCAGATCGGTGAATTCGCCAAGCGCTATCCCACCGAGCTGTCCGGCGGCCAGCAGCAGCGTGTGGCCATCGCCCGCGCCATTGTTTCCGAGCCCAGACTGCTTCTGCTGGATGAGCCCCTTTCCAATCTGGACGCCAAGCTCCGCGTGGATATGCGCGCCGAGCTGAAGCGGCTCCATCACGAGACCGGCACCACCATCATCTACGTCACCCACGATCAGGTGGAGGCGCTGACCATGTCCACCCGCATCGCCCTGTACCGCAAGGGCGAGCTGGTGCAGGTCGCACCGCCTCTGGAACTGTATGACAACCCTGTGAACCTCTACACGGCCGACTTCATCGGCAACCCCAGCATCAACTTCGTCAAGGGCACCGCTCAGGTGGAGGCCGGCGGTATGCGGGTCGATAGTCCTCTCGGTCAGCTGGGCTTCGAGCGGGGCGATATGACCGAGGCCGCGCCCCAGTCCGGCAGCGTCGATGTGACCATCGGCGTCCGGCCCGAGCAGCTGTCCATCAGCCGTCAGGCGGATGACGCGCATTGGGTGGAAGGCCACGTTTACTCCGGCATGCCCGCCGGTTCCGAAACGCTGGTCAGCGTCCGGGTGGGCGACACCATGCTGACGGTCAAGGAGCTTGGCTCCACCCACTACGCCAGCGATGAGCCGGTGTATCTGGGCTTCAATCCCAAGAAGGTCAACGTTTTCGAGACCAAGAGCGAGAATCTGATCAAATACTGCGTGTAACAAAATAGGACAGGAGAATAACTGATATGCTGACAACCGTTTTATTCGATATGGGCGGAACGTTGGAGGACATTTGGCACAACGAGGGGACCAAACGAGAGGCGCTACAATGCGTGTGGGATACGTTGCGGGCCCATGGGCTAGAGCCGGAAGTAGACTTCGGTCAATTTCAGGAATTAATTCTGGAAGGCATCCGGGAATACAAAACCTGGTGCGATCTGGAATTCCGAGAAAAAAAGCCGGAGGAAATCTGGCCGGAATATTATTTGAAAGCATTTAACTTCAATCGCAAGGCATTGACCGACATCTGTGAGGAGCTGGCGAACATGTGGGAATGCACCTATTTTCATCGGGAACTCCGGCCCGGTGTGCGGGAGATGCTGGCGGGGCTGAAGGCACGGGGTTACCGCATCGGCGTAATCTCCAACAATGCATCTCTTTACAACGTCTTCAATTTTCTGGAGGGGTACGGCATCC
>DXUR01000288.1 GCA_019417795.1 Clostridiales bacterium
GGCGGCAGACGAGGTCGCAGCGCTTCGCGGCATACTCCCGCGCCCCAGCCTTGCAAGCAAAGACCGCCGCTACAATAAGGAGTGGATGGACTATCTGCAGCTGCGCGGCGGACTGCTCACGGCAGCAGCAATCCTCAAGTCGGCCGGACTGCGCAAGGAAAGCCGCGGCGTGCATGTCCGCGAGGACTATCCCCGCACCGACGACATCCATTATCTGAAGAACCTGACCATCACCAACGAAGCGCTCGATACCGCATGGGTCCCGCCGGTCCACACTTTCTACCAGCCCGAACCCGCTTGCAGGGACTACACGCTCTATACCGAAGAAGTCATCAAAAAGCTGAGTTGAGGAGGGAGCCCCATGAGAGAAATCGAAGTAAAAATTCTTCGCGGAGCAGAGACCGGAAACGGCGCCTATCAGACCTATATTGTCCCCGTGGACGAAACTGCCGCCGTTTCCGTTATGAATCTTCTCGAGGAAATATACAGCAAGCAAGACCGCACGCTCTCGTTCTTTTCACACGCCGCCTGCCGGCAGGCGGCATGCGGCAAGTGTATGGTAAAGGTGAACGGGAAAGTCAAGCTGGCCTGCAAGGAAAGGGTGGTGGAAAACAAGGTCGTCCTGGAACCGTACGCAAAGAAAGTGGTCAAAGACCTGATTTGTGAAACCTGAGAGGTAAAAACCGTGTATAAAAAGGAGAAATGAAAACATGAGCTCTGAAGCAAAAGATTTATCCCTGATGCAGCAAGAAGTGCAGGATCTGGAGCAGCTCAACAAAGCTCCTCTTTTCAAACGTTGGAAAGGCTATACGAAGTATACCGGACCGGCATTCCTTGAGGCCGCGACCACACTGGGCGCAGGTTCCTTCGCCTCCTGTGCCGCGATGGGCGCCGCTTATGGATACAAGATGCTCTGGATCCCGTTCTATTCGTACTTACTCGGCATGTTCATGCTGACACTGGGGATCCGCTTTGCCGTTCACAGCAAAGTTGATATCATCACGGCACAGAACACACACCAGAGCAAGCTCGTCGGTTCCGTCGTCACCGGCGTGATCGGCTCCTGTCTCGGCTATTGGACGTTCACCTTCGGCCAGTACGCACTTGGCACCGATGCGCTGCAGAATATGGCGGCGCTTGCCGGCATCAGCTTCCCGCGTTCGATCAACTGGATCCTGATTTTCGCGCTCTCCTTCCCGTTTGCGTGGATGTACGGCAAAAACGACAAGGCCGTCCGCTTTGTTGAAAATGTGACGAAGGTCCTCATTGCTTTGATGCTCGTCCTTTTCGGCGCCGTGCTCTTTGTCACGGGCGTGGACTGGAGTTCCCTGTTCCGCGGTCTGCTGGTCCCCACGCTTCCCAGCGGCATTGAGGGCATCTCCACCGGCATCGCAGCGCTCATCTCCGTGGTCGCTGTCGGCGACTGGCTGCAGCACCATTACGCCATGCGTCAGCGCGGTTTTACCCCCGCTCATGAGAAGCTCGCCCACTTTGACCTTGTCGTCGGAGGTCTGATCCCCGTAACGCTGGTGTTGACCTTTGTCGGCATTGCCTTTGCAGAGACCTTTGCCGGCGGTTCCTTCCCCGATGACACCTATGCCATGTCCAACGCATTGGTCAGCGCCATTCCGCACCCCCTGATCCAAGTCGGCTTCTATCTCGGTATTCTGGCCATCGTTGTAAGTACGATGATCGGTATGTCCACCATTGCCGCGCAGTCGCTGTGCTATGCTCTTGGCAAGCCCGCCGATCCCAACAGCAAGACGTGGAAGATCGGCCTTCTGCTCACGCAGGTGGGTCTGCTTGGCGCTTACATCGGCAAGCCCATGTGGGCCGTCATCTTTGTCGCCGGTCTCCAGTCCGTCTTCTCCTGGGTCAGCGGCTCGTCCTGGTTCCTGCTGTCGAATGACCGCCGCTTCCTCGGCAAGCACGTCACGAAGAATTATCTGTTCAATCTTGGCGTTCTGGTCAGCGTTGTTGTGCTGAACCTTACATTTGTCACCTTTGTTCTGACTAAGTTAGGAGTGTGGGCATAATGAACAAAACCATGTCGAAATTTCTTGAAACCAGAGTATTCGGTGAGACTATCCGGATCAGAACAGTTTTGACGCTTCTCCTGTGCGTGGTCAATTTTGCGTTGGCCTACGGCATCTGCCTTTACTATCTGATGAGCGGCGGCCCGACGCTGCTGATCATCAGCCTGATCCTGACGATCCTGCTGGTGCTCATTCTTGCTTTCCCCAACTGCGAGGTACAAGAAGATGCGGAGGCAAAAGATGTTGTTGACTGAGACGCATCACGCTGCGATCCTTGTAGAATTCTACAAGGAGCTGATGTCCGTATGCGGTGAAGCGCGCGGCTATGACGTATTTATGACCGCCGGACGCAGCTACGGCAGCCGCCGCGGCCGCCGCATGGCTCTGCGTGCCATGCGCGACGGCAATCCGCTGGACACGACCTCTTATTTTGCGTATGGCGAGCTGCTGTGTACCGAGGGCGGCTATGCAGGCGAGCTTTACGAAGCTTTTCCCGGCGTTGTCCATGAGCATCAGGAAGAATGTATGTGGGCAGAGGTGTTTCACAGCGAATGCCGCCAATGCGGTGTGGACTACTGTCGTGAGATCGACGGGGCGATCGTGCGGGGCTTTAACCCGACGCTGCAGTTTGAGTGCACGCAGAATATGCACCTGACTCGTTCCTGCGACTTTTACTATCATGGAAAAGAGATCGCCGCAGATTTCATGAGTACCTACTCCTCCCGTCTCGCCCCCGGTGCGAGCACAAAGCGGGAGATGGTCTATCACTGTGCGGATATGTATGATATGTACTGCTATGTGATTCGTTCCGTGCTGCCTGACCGCGCGCAGGATATCATATCCGCCGTGCGCGGACGGCTCGCAGAAAAGTACGGGTTAGGCTTCCTGCCGGCACTGGATGCCTACCAGAGTACCGACTTCAATCAAATTTAATCTCTCTTCTTAAAGAGGCAGAGGGCAGAAAGAGTGAGGAACGCAACATGAATCCGAAAGCAAGAGGTACCGCTTATATTTTGATCTCTGCGGTTGCATTCGGTCTGATGCCACTCCTGGCCTTAAAGATTTATGGCTGCGGCGGAAACTCTCTTTTTCTGTCTCTCTGCCGTTTCGCATTCAGCATTCCGCCGCTCTACTTTATGGCACGCAAAGAGAAAGTGGCGAAGCATCCACATCTAGAAGGCAGCTTTTTCGCCATCGCAGCTGTCTATATTCTCACGCCCCTGCTTCTTTTTGTCTCCTATTCCTATATTGCCAGCAGTCTTGCCTCAACGATACACTATGTATATCCCGCACTCGTCCTGCTGATTTGCCAGCTGTGTTTACACCAGAAGATTCCTGCATTCAAATATGCAAGCTGTCTTGTCTGCCTCGCTGGTGTTTGGAGCCTCTGCCTGTCTGAAACCTCGCTTCATCCACTCGGATTCATTTTTGCGTTTATGTCTGCTGTTACATACAGCTTGTATGTCGTTTATCTCCCGCGCAGTGGACTTCAAGCGCAGTTCTCTCCTGCTTCATTAACACTGAGGCTCAACATTGTTGGCACAGGCGTCTTGTTGGTTCTTAATGCAGTGTGCGACACATGGGCTTTTTCCATGAGCGGCGAGGGCTGGTTCTACACGCTCTTGATAAGCTGGGGCACTGCAATCGGGGCAACGATCCTTTTTCAGGCAGGAATTAGACTATGCGGATCAGAAAATGCAGCCATGCTCAGCACGTTTGAACCGCTTACTAGTGTAATCGTCGGCATTTCTGTTCTCGGCGACCCCATGTCGGTGCAGACCGGCATTGGAATTTTCTTAGTGCTTGCGGCTGTTGCAGCTTTATCAGTTTATGAAAAGGGGAAATAAAGACTAGCGACTTGAGTTAGTGCGAACATACAGACATTTTGGAGCGATGTCCCGGTCATGATTCATGGTTGGGATTTCTGTTTGCCCTCACGCGCTTGTCTAGCCAAGGTCGGATTCATCGCTGATACTGGGCATAACATCAAAGTAATCCAGATTGAAAGTCAGATTGATGAGATCGTCAATGTCGCTGACATCATCACATTCGGCTTCCATAATGACAACGAGCTTTTCCTGATCGCTCAGGGAAAACTCGTCAGTCAAGACGGCAAGGTAGTTGAGCTTATCAAGGCTTTCATACTCGCCAAGCATTTCCCGAACGCCATAGATTGGGCATTCATAGCCAGTGATAAGCCATTCCTCATACTCCTGTACGTAGCTCCGGGCATTCCTCGGAGAGGTGGGATTCCCGTGATGTGCGCCAGCACAGTTCAAGTTGCCGCCCTCGCCTGGGGGAGTAGTGTCGAATACAAGCAAACAAAGCTGTAAAGTTTTTTTGGTCGCTCCGGTGGCGAGAGCATCTGCTCTCGCCACCGGAGCGACCAAACTCTTGCGGCAGAAGCACAGGAGCAATCCAACCCCTTTAACACATTTTATTTGTAAGCGTCAATTCTGACAACGTATAAAAATCTCCACCTTGGTGCGAATGCGCTG
>DXUR01000289.1 GCA_019417795.1 Clostridiales bacterium
CAACATAATAAGCGTCATGGTCATGGATAAAAATTTTTTCATGAAAATACGCTCCGTTCACATTCATCCGATTGATTTTAGGTTCTGTTGTCAGGGTCTTAGCTTTCATAGCACATCGGTCTCACCACCAATCCGGAGTGTTTATAATAAGGTCGAATACTGTCTGGCATTTAACTCTTATCCCAAGGGGATGTATCCCCTTGGGTCTGCATATGCAGACCCGTCTTTGCCCTTCTTCATGGGCAGGTTGCCGTAACCGATGCGGATGGTTCCGACACTCCATTGATTGAATATGTCAGTTTGAGAACATAGCTCTTTCCACTCTTCACCGCACAATCCTCGGAAATGTAAGCTTTGCCCTTTCCTGATGCGCTCCAAGAATCCACATAAGTACTCCCTTGATACAGGGTCAGCGTTGCTTTGACTTCATCGGTATTCTTGTCTCCATTGCAAACAACAACACAATGCGCCGTTGTTCCATTAAATGTGAGTCGCGGCATACCACCAATCGCACGCAATCCTACTGCTTCTGCGCTTATAGTAAGCAACGTAACAAGCATTGCAATAATTACCACCACACGTCTTTTCATAGAAATCACCTCCTTCTACATTTTGTATCGGTTTTCCCGTATCTACTACATAAATGCAGAAGGAGGTGTTATCCTCACATTATTTTATATATTTCTTTTAATTTTCTGTTTTCAACAAAGAAACACTTTCGGCTATGTGCAAGATGTCATCTTGACTAACATTAGCGTTGAGCGAAAACTGGATATTGGTTTGCGGATCAAACCATGTGATTGTATTTCTCGTGTTTTCCCAGTCATCCGTCAAAAACATTTCCCCTTCCAAACCGTTCACTGTAACTGCAATATTTTCAGCATCCTCAGTCACATAGGTCCACGCGGTTCCCTGTTGCATATAGGCATAATCAAAATATATCGACCTATCACTTTCTGCGTTGTAATAGACCTTACACGCAAAATCGTCTTCACTAATATTTTGCTCCGAATCTTCGACATACCCATCTGGCAAATCTGTAATCGTGTATTGTGGGATTTCTCCAGTCACAGGGACTCCCAAATGTCTATACACCACATGGGTCTCATACCATTCCGTGACCCAGCGCACCACTGCGGCCCGGACAGTGGGGCTGACTGCCATCAAGCTCCCCAAACTGAGCGAGAACACCAGCAGGATCACAGCGGCCTTTTGCGCCACATTCTTCCACAGTGGCCGTGCCCGCCTGCGTTCCCATTTCAGCGGGTCCTTCAGCATCTTCGCCATCTGCCGCTGATAATGGTGCGTCGGTTTGAAGGCAGGTACATCATCGGTTTCTTTTTCACAATCCCGCTTGATTGCATCCAGCAGAACATGCTGCATCATCCTGTCCAGTTCTCGGTCCGTCATACGCAAAATCCCTCCTTCTCAACAATTTCGCGCAGCAGCGTGCGTCCCCGCGTTGCACGGGAACTAACTGCTGTTTCGGAGATTCCCACCCTCTTGGCGATCTCCTTATCCGTGTAGCCATGGAGCATCTTCAATTCCAACACAGAGCGGTATGTTTTCGGCAGCTGCGTAAATAGATCTACCAGCTCCGTGTACCCAGATATATCGTCGATATGCTCCGCAAATCCGTCCCAGTCTTCCAAAGAAACCGTCCGGCGGTTCTTTCGAAGAATGGCCCGCGCTTCATTCTTCACTATAGAAATGATCCAGAAAGGCAATTCCTCACATGGAATCTCGAAAATTTTCTCAAAATGCCGGATCATCTGCATGAATGCGTTTTGTACCGCATCCTCAACATCACTCTGCTCTTTCAAAATGCGCATCGCTGTCCGTTCCATTTGGACATGATATTTCTCATAGATCTCGATAAATTTTTGCCTATCCGTATCGCTTTCTAACGCAGCTAACAGAACTGCCAGCATAATAACACCACCTCGTCCTTTGTAAAAAAATGCGTATATCTACTATTTTATAAATGCATTTGAACTGCAATTTCTCACATCAATTTTCAAAAAAATTGAAAAACTTTTGAGCGGCTTCCGGTGACCATCAGTATAACATGATGTACCTCAAATCTCCACATTCTTATGTTTGCACGATGAGGCATCCAACAAGAACGCTCACACTTCATCGTTAAAGGAGGAAGGCGGCTCAAATCGAGCCGCCCCTCTTTAGTTATAATAGCCTTTGCGCAAGGGGGCTCGCTGCATCTCGTTCCGCTTCTCCAGAATCTCAAGGATGGGTTTCACCTCTCGTTCGTCTGTAAGGATGGGGAACAGGAAGACATTCAGGATGTATAAATACTGGCCGCAGACCTTCTTAAACTGCCTTTATGTTTGTGACAGCCCTTTTCCTTCACCGTACCTGCATTTATTTTGGTTCATATCGAGCAAGACCATGTCATCATGTACCTTCATAAAAAACAGCCTTTCAGTTATGTTGCAATGGCAAGAAGAGCATGCTATGATGGAAAATATTTAAGTGGAAAGGACGATTGTGGGGGCGCATGATGCGCTCGCATTTATATGATTGCAATTTTGCTTGCGCCAGTTTATTTGCTGGCAAATTACTATCTGCTACGCCGCGTGATGGGCTGGGTGAAGGCATGGTTCCCATTTTTCCGCACGGTGCGCCACTAGGCGCTGCCTGTAGCTGTGCAGTCATTTCTGGCCTGCTCCGTTGTTATTGCGTTTTTCCTGCCGGAGGGAGAATTCCGGCGTGTAATGAAGCTCATCGGAAATTACTGGCTCGGCGTACTGCTGTATGTGCTGCTTGCAGTCGTCATAGCAGATCTTTTACGGCTGTTGTTTTGTCACGTGCTGCCGTTCAAACATATTTTCGTCACAACTCAGATGCACCGCCTTGCGGGCTGCTTGTGTGTGCTCGTCATTCTGATTGCGTCCGTCTGGGGGGGGTATCAACGCGCGAATCATCCATGTGACGCCGTATGAAGTGACGGTCAACAAAGCTGTCGAAGGTATAGACGAGATGAAGATTGTGCTTGTAGCCGATCTCCATCTTGGCTATAACATCGGTGAAAAACAGATGCGGCAGATGGTGGAGAGGATCAATGAGCAGGATGCAGACCTTGTTGTCATTGCGGGCGATATTTTTGACAACGAATGGGAGGCAGTAAATGAGCCCGCGGCCCTTGCCGGTACGCTGCACGGAATCCGGTCGAAATATGGCGTTTACGCCTGCTACGGCAACCATGACATCGAAGAGCCGGTGCTTGTGGGCTTCACGTTCCGCCAGAACGAGGACAAAGAGAGCGACCCGCGCATGGACGAGTTCCTGAAGGACGCGAACATTACGCTCCTGCATGACGAGGGAGCGCTCATTGATGGGAAGTTCTACCTCTATGGCCGCGCAGACGCACATCGCCCCGGCCGCGGTATCGAAAAGCGAAAAACTCCAGGCGAGATCACGGCGGGCATGGATAAGGATAAGCCCATCATCGTTCTCGACCACCAACCGAAGGAGCTGCAGGCACTTGCAGATGCAGGTGTCGATTTAGATCTTTGCGGCCACACGCATAATGGGCAGATGTTCCCGGGAAATCTCATGATCAAACTGATGTGGGAAAATGCCTGCGGTTATCTTCAAAAGGGGCAGATGCACAATATCGTCACCTCCGGCGTTGGGTTGTTCGGCCCTGATATGCGTGTAGGAACAATGGCGGAGATTTGCCCGATCACAATTCATTTTGCAAATTAAAAAACTATTTAAAAGTCTTTGGCGATCTATATCGTGCAAAAGTGATGTAGCTATCAGGAAAAGCAAAATGCTGATGAAGTGTAAAACAGTGCCGGAGCGCATACCGAATTTGGTATGCGCTCCGGCACTACTCTGGCAGCTTGGCTTTTCGCTCAAGCTCTGCTTTTGTAATTACTGGATTGCTTCCTTAAAGGCCTGACCTGCCTTGAACGCAGGAGCCTTAGATGCAGGAATCTCCACAGGCTCTTTGGTGCGGGGATTGCGGCCAGTGCGGGCGGCACGCTCTTTGACCTCAAAAGAACCAAAGCCAATCAACTGCACCTTATCGCCAGACTTCAAAGCAGTCTCAATTGTGGCGATGAACGCAGCCAGAGCAGTATCACAGTCTTTCTTAGAAAGGCCGCTGGTCTCAGCCATGACGGTGATCAATTCGGTCTTATTCATCGTGCTTTCTCCTTGCAGTTTTGTATTTGCCTCTGATATAAAGCGATTATATCGAATACGCAGCAAAATGGAAACACTCATCCACAAACAAATTGTTGATTTTTGTTCAACGCTATTGCATTTTTTCAACGAAAAGATCTAATAAGCTATAAGTTTATTAGATATCTCAGCCCACTACGTCTCCATTCGTTTTTGAGGTGATGTAAGAGAAGAATTTATCTGTCTCCCCCAATATCAGGTCCTTTTTCTGGAGCAGCAGGGCGTGTTCATCTTCACAGACTACAAGCCACAAATGCAATGATTCAAAGGCGCTCTTTATCCGTGTGTACGGGAGAT
>DXUR01000029.1 GCA_019417795.1 Clostridiales bacterium
GCGTAGCCCTGTGCCAGCCGGTAAAGGGGCAGCGCATGGACCGGAACGCCGCAGCCGTCCACGGCCAACTGGACATCGGAGGTCTCTACGCCGCACATTTCAGCGAACACCGAGAGGATACGCTGCTGGACGGGGTGCTCCAAAGCAGTATAGCCTTCCAAAGACTCCCCTAAATGGCGGGCGGTGATGAGCATACCGGCGTGCTTTCCGGAGCAGTCGCAGTAGATGGGCGCCCGGGGGATGCCGGCGATCTTCAAGGCGTCCTCGGCGGGGACATACATGGGGTATTCCGACCCGCAGCACAGCTGATCGGGGGAGAGACCTGCCTTGTGCAGGATGCTCTCCACGGCCTTTACATGAAAGGGCTCTCCGTTGTGGGAGGAACAGATGACGGCCAGTTCCTGCGGGGTAATGCCATAATGCTCCAGCGCACCGCTTTCTGCCACGGGGATCGCCTGAAGGGGCTTGGCGGAAGAGCGGGCGAACGTAAGACGCTCCGGATCACCGAGCTTCCAAAGGATCCGGCCTGTGTGATCCGTTACCGCGATATGTCCCCGGTGGATCTGATCCACCAGATCACCACGGTATTGATAGGCAATAACAGCCATAGTATATACCTCCGTTTCTTAGATCACAAAGTAGAAAAAGCGCAGCACATCACCGTAATCATCGGCATCAAAGGCCACGGTGGTGGGAGAGATGAGGCTGGCGCCGGGATAGTGGGAGCATCCATAGGCGTCATAATGGTGTACATAGGTGACCTCCACGTGGAAGTGATCGGGAAGTACCGGAGGTGCGGCTGTTTTTGCCGCCGCCACAGCCTCGGCCATCATGCCCTCGATCTCCTCGCGGACAAGCTCCGGGGTCTTTGTCAGAACGCCGTAGCCGTGGCCGGATTTGGTTGGTACGGTCAGCAGGCCGGGTACGGTGCGCACCGCAGCCGCACACATCCCCTCGTCGCCGCTGGCGAATAGGGTGGGAACGCCCCGGTAAGCGGCGGCATGGGCGTACATCTCGAATTCTCCCCACAGCGCACCATTGACCGTAAGGCGGAAAATGCGGGAGCTTACCATCGTGTGGGACGTGGGATTTCCGGGGGCGGAGGCGGCGTCGTGAAAGCCGACCATCAGCATACCGTCATAGCTCTCGTCAAAAATACCGGTAAGGCCCACAATATCGTGGGTGATCCCCCGAAGGAGACGGGCATCTCTGGGGAGCAGGGCGCAGTCAATGTTGCAGCCGTCTCCGTGCATATCCTCTATGACGACCTCGTCGGCTCCGCCGGAGAAAAGGCCACGGGCCGCAGCGGCAGCCTCCAACGCCATTTCCTGCGCCATAGGCGCATAGCAGGCGTTGGCGGAACGTGCCTCGTCCCAGCAGGTCAAAGAAGCCACGCCTTCAATGTCACAAAGAATGTAAAATTTCATGCTTGAGTCCTCCTTTATCAGAAGCGTAATCGTAATAAATGCAGAGCCATAGGGATCGGGAAGTATTGGGCAAAATGTCAGGGATCCACCAATAGCTGCTGTTAAATGAGATGTTCCTAGCCGGCCGCTTTACGCATCGAGACGTCAGCGCGTCCCGCCCGCAGGTGAAGCGCCGCGGCGGAAGATCATATTGCTTCGCTGCGGATACGCCGCAGGTAGCGGTAGACCGTGGGTTCGGAGATGTGCAGTTCCTTGGCGACCTGTCCGATGGAGCCCTTGGTATGGAATACGCCCTGCGCTTCCAGAGAGCGGAGTATCTCCAGCTTGTCGGCGGTATGCATGGCATCGGAGGGGATACCATAGCCGAGGATGGTGGAGTGGATCAGATTGCTGGACAGCTCCGGGATGGAATCATCCAGGTTTTCGGTATAGGCGGAGCTCTCCTCCTCTTGCGGAAGAGAAAAGGAATGGAGCAGGCTGGAAAGATGCTCCGAGAGCACCAGAATATCTTCCACATCGTGGTTCACACAAATCAGCCCCACCAGATGACCCTTTTCCTTAATGAAATAGGTGGAAGAGACGAAACGCTTACCTCCCCGGGTGCGGCCCTCGTAGTTGGCCACATAGTCGTGCTCCTGATAGACTCCGGTTCGCAGCAGTTCCTTGGCCAACTCCGTCATGGGGTCGCCTATGCGGCGGCCGCTGAGATGCTCGTTGCAGGCGGCAATCACCGAGCGCTCCGGCGTGGAAACGTCATGGAGGATGATCTCATAATTCTTTCCGCAGATCTTTCCCATAAATTCCACCAGAGGAATGTATCGCTCAAGACAGGCGTAGTTGCTCACTGTATCCCTACTTTCTCAACAATAATTCTTGCCTGATAAAAAACTGTCACATAGTGCTGCTGAAAGTCAGTATATCGAAAATGAATGGATAAATCAACCCTAATATGCTGGAAAGCGGTGGGAGGATGTAATATTTTTTTTGCAGACCAAGGCGGGAATAGCCTTCGAGGCAGCAATTTAGACAAAAAATTATCAACTTTCTTGGCACTTATTCAAGCTATTCAAGATTGACAAAGGCAGTGTGATAAATTATAATCAGAAAAACTAAAAAGTTGTCAGAAGGGAGGCTCAATGCCATCCCCCCCCGCACGTTATATTTTTAAGGAGGCATTTGTAATGGAAGCTGCAAACTATGCGCTGCTGGCGGCGGCAGAGTCCATCATTCCGTGGACCGTCGTTGCACTGGTAGGAGGCGCTGCATGAGATACGATTTTGATACCCCCATCAATCGCAGAAATACCTTCTCCTTTAAGTGGGACTGCGATATGGACTATTTCGGCCGGGACGACGTGATCCCCATGTGGGTGGCGGACATGGATTTCGCCTGCGCCCCCTGCGTCGTGGAGGCCGTACAGAAGCGCGCCGCCCATCCGGTTTACGGCTACGGTATGCGCCAGCAGCCCTATTATGACGCGGTGATGGGCTGGCTGAAAAAGCGCCATGGCTTTGAGGTCAAATATGAGCATCTGGCCTTTGCGCCTCCCGGCGTGATCTACGCCTTGAACGTGATGCTGCGCATCCTCACCAAGCCCGGTGACAGGGTCATGGTCCCCATGCCCAACTACGACCCGCTGTTTGACATGGTCACCCGGGGCGGCCGGAAGCTGGTAGAGACGCCGCTAGTCTGGAAGGACGGGCGCTACACCTTCGACTTCGCCGATATGGAGGCCAAGGCTGCCTCCGGCGTGAAGGTACTGGTGCTCTCCAGCCCCCACAACCCCACCGGTCGGGTATGGACCCGTCAGGAGCTGGAGGGCGTGGCGGAGATCTGTCTGCGGCACAACATCTTCATGCTGGTGGACGAGATCCACTGCGACTTCGTGCCGCCGGAGCATCCCCACACCACCTTTGGCCTGCTGGGCGAGGAGGTGCTGCGCCATTCCATGGTCTGCTACTCCTCCAACAAGGGCTTCAATCTGGGCGGACTGGGTATGGCCACCCTGGTGCTGGCGGACGACGACCTGCGGTGCAAGTTCAACGAGGAGATGTCCATTGCCCAGACGCGGCTGGACAACATTTTCGGCATGGCCGCCCTCATAGCCGCCTACAACGACGGCGAGGAGTGGCTGGATCAGGCCATCGCCTACGTCTCCGACAACAAGGCGTATCTGGATCAGTTCCTGCGGGAGCGCATTCCTCAGATCCGTATGATCCCCTCCGAGGGTACGTATCTGGTCTGGCTGGACTGCTCCCAGCTGCCCTACCGGGGCATGGCGCTGGAGCATTTCATGATCAATGAGGCCAAGGTGGCGTTCTGCGCCGGCTATGAATTCGGTAAGCAGGGAGAGGCTTTTCTGCGCATGAATGTGGCCTGTCCCCGGTGTACCCTGACAAAGGCTCTGGAGCAGATGGAAAAGGCGATCAACGGTCTGTCGCTTCAGTAATACCTGTAAACGACACACCTTGTGAGATAAGAAATTTTTTAAAGGAGAAACAGCTATGAAAAAAAGAACCATCGCAATGTTCCTGTCCGTAGCTCTGTGTCTCTCGGTGGCCTTGACTGGCTGTGGGGCAGACAAACCGCAGCAGAGTGACCCCGCTGATGATGGCAAAAAGAGCCTGACCATCGCAGTGCTGAATGATGTCGTCTCGCTGGACCCCGCAGTAAAGGACAGCAGCGCCGAGATGCAGATGGCGTCTCACCTGTACGACCCTCTGGTGGACTATAATGCGGACATGAGCAAGAAGCCCGGTCTGGCAGAGAGCTGGAAAGTTCTGGATGACGGCGTGACGTGGGAGTTCAAGCTTCGCCAGGGCGTGAAGTTCTCCAACGGAAACGACTTCAATGCCGACGACGTGGTCTTCAGCTTTGAGCGCATCCTCAACGATCCTACTCTGGAGATGGGCGTGTACCTCATGCGCCTTCAGGAAGTCAAGAAGGTGGATGATTACACCGTGCAGCTGGTGACCAAGATCCCCTATCCCGTGTTTGCCGGCAGCCTGGTCCATATCATGATGCTTGACAAGGAGACCTGTGAGGGCCTTACCAGCGAGGAGATCTCCGCGAACCCTGTGGGTACCGGTCGGTATCGTCTGGTGGAGCACGTGAAGGAATCCTATATCAAGCTGGTCCGCAACGACGAGTATTGGGGCGAGCTGCCTGATGCAGAGACCGTGGAGTTCCGCGTGATCGCCAATGCAGCCACCCGCACCACCGCTCTCATCAACGGCGAGGTGGACTTTATCTCCAACATCCCCGTGATGGACGTGGACCGTCTGAAGGACGCCTCCAACGTTCAGGTCATTACCAATCCCAGCCTGTCCTGCAGCTACATGGGCTTTGATCTGCTCAATGAGCATGGCTCTGCCGGCACCGACGATCCCAACCCGCTTCTCAATGTGAAGGTTCGTCAGGCTATCTACCACGCCATTGACATTCAGACGATCATCGATACCGTCATGAACGGCTACGCCACCGTGGCTAACTCCTATATGCCCAGCATCTGTGTGGGATATAATGCCGACGCAGAGCGTCCCGCCTACGATCCCGAGCTTGCCAAGCAGCTTTTGGCGGAGGCCGGCTATCCCGATGGCTTCTATCTCCGCATCGACGCCCGCAGCGACAGTGACATGAACGCCGATCAGGTGTCTCAGGCCATTGCCAGCTATCTGGAGAAGGTGGGCATCAAGGCCGAGGTAAACCTGCTGCCTCGCGCCTCCTTCTATGAGAAGATAGACGCAGAGAACCTCCAGTCCTCCTTCTTCATGTCAGGCTGGGGCGACGGCTCCGGCGAGGGCATGGTCATCTTCAACGATATGCTCTATACCTACGACGGCAAGGCCGGCATGGGCGAAGGCAACAGGGGCCATTACAGCAATGCCGAGGTGGATGCGCTGCTGGATCAGGCATCTGTTGAGACCGATCAGGCCAAGCGCGCAGCGCTGGTGGAGCAGGTAGATCAGATTGCCCGGGACGAGGCCGCCTACATTCCCCTGTTCTTCAAGGAGAATATCTTCGGCGTGCGCGCCGGCATTCAGTACACCCCCAGTGCCGATGACCATATTCTGGCTTGGGACTTCACCTTCTAAGCGCACATAAGAACAGTCAATGGGAGGAGGCAGAAGGGGATCTTCCCTTCTGCCTCCCACCAAAAGGGTGTAAGCCCGTAAATGAGGTATTACCATGTTCAAGTATTTCCTGAAGCGGCTGGCGCAAATGGTAGTTACACTGTTCATTGTGTCCATTCTGGTATTTGTTCTGGCCAACTTCATTGGCGATCCCGTCAATATGCTGGTCTCGCCCAAGGCTCCGCCTGAGGTTCGAGAGCAGGTTCGAGAAGAACTGGGGCTCAACAGACCGATCCTGGAGCAGTACGTATCGTTTATTACCAATGCGTTCAAGGGAGATTTCGGCAAGTCCTATATCTATAAAGTGGATGCGCTCTCTCTGATCGCACAGCGGGTGCCTGCTACGCTGGAGCTGGTTTTTGTATCCGCTGTGCTGGCGCTCGGTATCTCTATCCCACTGGGCGTATATGCGGGCGCTTTCCCCAAACGAAAATCCAGCACATTGGTGATGGGAGGCTCCATTCTGGGCATTTCCCTGCCCTCCTTCTTCATCGGCATCATGCTGATCTACATCTTCTCTCTGAAGCTGCACTGGTTCCCCTCTTCGGGACGGGGTGCGACCGCACCGTTCCTGGGGATGGATTTCAGCCTGTTTGCGCCTGGTGGACTTAAGTACATTATCCTGCCTGCTCTGACGCTGTCTGTGACCAACATCGCATCTCTGGTGCGCCTTACCCGTGCCGGTGTGATGGAGAATATGCGGCAGGATTATATCAAATTTGCCCGAGCCAAAGGTGTGTCCACCCGAAAGGTCCTCTTTGGACACGCCCTGAAAAATGCCCTGATCCCGGTTATCACGGTGTTCGGTATGGAAATCGGTTCCCTTATCGCTTTTACGACGGTGACGGAGACCATCTACTCCTGGCCGGGACTCGGCAAGCTTCTTATTGACTCCATTAACTCGGTGGATCGGCCGGTCATTGTGGCCTATCTGATCCTGACTACGGTGTTGTTTGTGTTTATCAATTTTGTGGTCGACCTTCTGTATACAGTCATCGACCCGAGAATCAAGTTCAGGTGATGCGCTATGGGTGAAATGAAAAAAAAGGGCGCGGCCCCCAACAAGAGCTTTTTCCGGCGCATCGCTGAGTCTGAGTTCTTTCACAATTACAAGCGCAGTCCGTCCGCTATCGTCGGTACGGTGATCGTGGTACTGGTACTGTTCATTGCCCTTTTCGGGCCGTTGTTTGCGCCGCAGAACCCCTATGATGTAGCCTCTCTCTCCCTTACGGATTCCTACAAGCCGCCTGCATGGGAGGCGGGAGGTGACGCCCGGTTTATTTTCGGTACCGACAGTCAGGGACGGGATATTTTCAGCTCTCTTATTTACGGAAGCCGTATCTCCCTCTTTATCGGCGTTGTAGGTACGCTGCTGGCCTGCGCCGTAGGTATCACGCTGGGACTGATTTCTGGCTATTTTGGTGGAAAGGTAGACGCTGTCATCATGCGTTTGGCAGATATCCTGCTCTCTTTTCCCGATATCCTCGTGGCACTCTTCATCATGACCATGTTTGGACGGGGTGTAAGCAAGCTGCTGGTCGTATTTACGATCATCGGATGTGTCACATACATCCGTACCGTCCGCGCCGAGGTGCTGACGGTGAAGCAGATGGAATATGTAGATGCGGCCAGAGTCATTGGCCTCCCCAATATCCTGATTATCGCCAAGCATGTGCTGCCCAACGTAATGACCACCGTCATCGTTCTTTCCACGATGAAGGTGGGCGGCCTTATTCTGGCGGAAGCCACGCTGAGCTTTCTGGGCGTAGGTGTTCCGGTCACGGAACCCTCTCTGGGCATGCTGGTCAAGAACGGCTTCGACGTGCTGTTCAGCGGATACTGGTGGATCGCGGTGATGCCGGGTCTCTACATCATGCTGATTGTGTTCGGAATCAACCTTCTGGGAGATTTCCTGCGCGATGAGTTCAATCCTAAGCTGAAGTAAGGGGGGAGCGAGATGAGCGAAACACTGCTGCAGGTGGAAAACCTGCGGACCTATTTCCACACCTTCCGCGGTGTAGTCAAGGCGGTGGACGGCATTAGCTTTTCCCTGGATGAGGGACAGGTGCTGGGCATTGTGGGCGAGTCGGGCAGCGGTAAATCCGTTAGCAGCTTTTCCATTCTGAAATTGATCGAGCCGCCCGGTGTGGTGGAATCGGACGGGATTCTTTTCCAGGGCGAGGACATCAGCAAAAAGAGCGAGCGGGAAATGATGAAGATCCGAGGCAAGGCGATCTCCATGGTGTTCCAGGATCCGATGACCTCCCTGAACCCGCTCTATACCATTGAGAAACAGATCACCGAGATGCTGGACCTCCACCAGAAGCAGATGACCAAACAGGAAAAGCACGCGCGCTGTGTGGAATTGCTGCATATGGTAGGTATCCCCAATCCTGAGGATCGGCTGAAATCCTACCCCCATCAGTTTTCTGGCGGTATGCGGCAGCGGGTCATCATTGCGATCGCCCTGGCTGCCAATCCGAAGCTCATCATCGCCGATGAGCCTACCACTGCCCTGGATGTGACCATACAGGCGCAGATCCTCAAGCTCATGGATAAGCTGGTGAAGGAGCAGGACGCTTCTCTCATCCTGATCACCCATGACTTGGCGGTGGTTTCCCAGATGGCGGATCGCATCATTGTGATGTACTGCGGCAAAATCGTGGAAAGCGGCTCCCGGGATGACGTGATCCGCCGCCCCAGCCATCCGTATACCGAGGGACTTCTTAACTCCATCCCCAGAATGGGAGAGGAGCAAAAACGCCTGGAATCCATTCCGGGTATGGTTCCCAGTATGCTGGATCTGCCCCAAGGATGTTATTTTGCTCCCAGATGCAAATACTGCCAGGATATTTGCCGTACCGTGGCGCCTGAAAGCCATGAGGTTGGCCCGGGGCATTGTGCGGTGTGCCACTTTCCGCTGACAGGAGGCGAGAGCCATGAGTAAGATTCTTCAGGTGGAGAATTTGGTGCAGGAGTTCAATCTCACCAAGGATTTTCTGGATAAGGTAAAATTCAAAAACGGTCATTTTTCACTGGAAAATCGAGTGGTTCATGCGGTCAACAACGTCAGCTTTGATGTGGAGGAGGGCGAGGTGTTCAGTCTGGTGGGAGAGTCCGGATGCGGAAAGTCTACCACGGCCCGCACCATCATCAAGCTGATCGAGCCAAAGTCCGGCAAGATCGTATTCGACGGACGCGATATCACCCGGCTCAAGCCGCAGGAGATGCGCCCCATCCGTCGAGAGATGCAGATGATCTTCCAGGATCCCTATGCCTCTCTGAATCCCCGGCAGAAGATCATGGAGATCCTCACCGAGCCGATGCTGTTCCACAAGCTGTGCAGCAGCAAGGCGGAGGCGGAGGAGAAGGCGATCCATCTGTTGGAGCGTGTTGGACTCAGCTCTGAGCAGGCCAACCGGTATCCGCATCAGTTTTCCGGCGGTCAGCGTCAGCGCATCGGCATAGCCCGGGCGTTGGCGGTCGAGCCTAAATTTATCATAGCGGATGAGCCGGTATCTGCTTTGGATGTGTCCATTCAGGCTCAGATCTTGAACATTCTTATGGATCTGAAGGATGAATTTCATTTCTCCTATCTGTTCATTGCACACGATCTGAGCGTGGTCAAGCACATCAGCGACAGCTTGGGTGTCATGTATCTGGGAACTATTGTGGAGCGGGCTCCGAAGAAGCTGCTGTTCTCCAACCCGGTTCACCCCTATACCAAGGCGCTTTTTTCCGCTGCGCCGACGATTGATGAGGGCAGTATTGCCGAATCTCAGGAGCTGCGTGGAGAGATTCCCAGCCCGATCCATCTGCCCTCCGGCTGTCCCTTCCATGACCGCTGTCCTGTGGCTTGCCCGGACTGCGCACGGGAGATCCCGGAGCTCAAAGAGGTGGAGCCCGGACACTTCGCAGCCTGCCATCTGCTGTAAAAAAGGGGATTTAGCGCGGGTGGATCACCTCGCATACCCCTGCGGGGGCGGCATAGCCGCCCCCGCTTTTTAATTCTCTATCATTGAATAGACCAGAAGGAGGAAGAAAAAATGGAACTGCAACTTGTGAAAAAGTATGACACCAGAGCATGGGACGGTGTGGTGGTCCCGCTGGGAGAAGGCAACCTGAACAGCTATCAGGGACCTTGGGAGCAGGAGCTTGCCGCAGTTCGTGCCTCGGGGCGCTTTGAAGGGAAAACGGGTGAGATTTTCCGCTTTTCTGTTCTTTCAGAGGGCGTGCTGACCCAAATTTTCCTGCTGGGTCTGGGGAAAGACTGGAGCCTGGAGCAGGTGCTGGAGAGCTGTGCCAAGGTGTATCGTCAGTGTCAGGAGCTGGATCTGCGTGCGGTGTGTACCGATCTGCGGGGCGTGTGCCCGCAGTTCACGCCGGCGCTCTTCCAAAAGGCGGCAGAGGCTGCCGCTCTTACCGGCTACCGGTTTGACAAGTACAAGACGACCCCTACGGTGCCGGGGATCGAAACGGCTGCGTTTCTCTGCGAGATGCCGGAGCGCTACGAGGCCGCCTTGGTAGAGGCGGAGGTGTCTGCTGAGGCCACCTGCATCGCACGGGATCTGATCAATGAGCCCCCCACGGTGCTTACCCCCGCCAAGCTGGCGCAGGCGGCGCAGGAGCTTTTTAAGGAGACACCCGTGAAGGTGACCGTTTACGGCAGAGATGAGGTGGAGCGCATCGGGCTCACCGCTTTTCTGGAGGTCGGGAAGGGCTCGATTTACGAGCCCAAGCTCATTGTCATGGAGTATACCGGCGCGCAGGACGTGGAGAGCCGCCTGGGGCTGATCGGCAAGGGCCTTACCTACGACAGCGGCGGATACTCCCTCCAGTCGTCTGAGTTTATGGAAACCATGCAGCATGATATGGGCGGCGCGGCCGCCGTGATGGGCGCCCTGTGGGCGACGCAGAAGCGGGGCCTTCGGATCAATATTACCGGTGTGGTGGCGGCTTGTGAGAATAAGCTCTCCGCCACGGCCTATGTGCCGGGCGATGTGATCCGCTCCATGTCCGGGCGGTATATCGAGGTGAACAACACCGATGCCGAGGGCCGTATCACTCTGGCCGATGCCGTGACGTATGCCAAGCAGTGCTGCGGCGTGGATCGCATCGTGGATATTGCCACACTCACCGACGGTATCCAGACGGCGCTGGGAAATCGCCGCTGCGGAGCCTTTAGCAATAACCGGGCCCTGACCGCGCAGGTGGAGAAGGGCGCCGCCGCCGCCTGTGAGCGGATGTGGGAGCTGCCCTGTGACGAGAATCTCCGCCGGGTGCTGGACTCCCGTGTAGCCCATCTGAAAAACAGCGCGATGGGCTCCAGCGTGGGTGGATATGCCACGGTGGGCGCCATGTTCGTTAAGGAGTTTGTCGAGGAGACGCCTTGGATCCACTTGGATATCGGCGGTACCGCTTGGACCACCGAATGTGAGGGGATCTATACAAAGGGCGGCATCGGATTTGGCACGCGGATGCTTTATGAGACGTTCAAGGTGATGGAAAAGGAGGGGACGCAGGTATGAAGAAGCTGGCATTGACGGATTTTGCCAAGTATCGGTATCCTTCTGCACTGGAGCTGTCTCCGGACGGCAGATATCTGACCTTTGCACTCAAGGAGGTCGACAGGGAAGGGGACGGCTACCGGTGGAATCTGTGGCTGTATGATCTGGAGAGCAGAGAGAGCCGGCAGATTACCAGAGGAGACGACCAGCGGCAGGCGGTTTGGGAGGATAACACCCATATTCTCTATAAAACCACAGAGCTGGACGAAGCTATGCGGGCACGGGGCTTTGAGGAAGAGTGGACGGTGTATCACCGCCTGAATGTATGTACAGGCGAAGAGCACGAGGCATTCCGTCTCCCCATGTCCGTATCCGGGCTCTGGAAAATGGACGAGGGTCGTTATGTTTTCACGGGCGAGACCCATTTGGACCGGCCGAATCTTCTGGAGCTGACGGGAGAGGCGCTGGAGAAGGAGCTCGTTCGCCGTCAGCAGACCAAGGGCTATAAGGTTTTGACGGAATTACCCCTGTGTGAGAACGGGGTCGGGATGTTTAATCAGACCAGAATTACGCTGTTTCTCTATCTGGAGGCTAGCGGAGAATATCGCCGGATCACGCCGGAGGACTATGATGTGAATCATGTGAATGTCCGGCCCGGTCAGGTGCTCTTCACTGCGTTCCCCTTCCGGGATGTAAAGCCGGTCACCGAGGGAATGTATCGCTGGGATGCGGAGCGGAACGAGACGGAGACGCTGATCACGCCCGACAAATACAGCATCGACTATGTGGGGCATTTAGGCCGGAAGGCGCTCTGCCTGGGACTGGTCATGCGGGACTATGGCGTGTACGAGCACCCCACATTCTTTGTGGTGGACGAAAATGGCGAGGAAAATCTGGGCCGCTATGACCGCCGGGTCAACTCCGAGGTGGTCACCGACTGCTTCTCTGGCTCCGTCACGGGACAGAGAATGGTGGGCGAGACGCTGTATTTCCTCAACACGGACGGCGTGGGCTCCAGCTTGTGTGTATGGACGCGGGAAACCGGTGTACAGACGCTCTTCGGCGGCGACGACTACCTCATTGATTTCGATACTAAGGACGGAAAGAGGTTCCTCTTTTCCGCGGCTGTGGGTCTGAAGCTTCCTGAGGTGTACCTTTGGGATGGCGGCCAGCTGGAGCAGCTGACGGATTTCAACGGAGCTGTACTGGAGGGCGTGACCATTTCCACGCCGGAGCGGCTTACCTTTACCAACACGGACGGCGTGGATATCGACGGTTTCGTGATGAAGCCGGTGGGCTACGAGCCGGGCAAGCGGTATCCGGGCATCCTTCATATTCACGGTGGGCCGAAGATGGTATTTGGCCCGGGCTTCCACCATGAGATGCAGCTTTGGGCGGCCTCCGGCTTTTTCGTATGCTACTGCAACCCAAGAGGAAGCTGCGGCAAGGGAAATGCCTTTGCCGATCTTCAGGGCAAGTACGGAGAGGTAGACTTCCAGGATCTGATGGAGTTCACGGATGAGGTTCTGCGGAGGTATCCCGAAATCGACGCAGATCGAATGGGCGTTGCCGGCGGTTCCTATGGCGGCTTTATGACCAACTGGGTCATCGGTCACACGGATCGTTTCCGCTGTGCCGTGTCCCAGCGGAGCATTGCCAACTATGTGGGGGATTATCTCCTCTCGGATATCGGCTACTATTATGTGCCTGACCAGCAGCTTGGCACCATTTGGGAGCATCCGGAGCGTTTGTGGAAGGCGTCGCCCCTCACCTATGCCGACCGTGTTAAGACGCCCACACTCTTTATTCACGCAGATAAGGATTACCGCTGCACGCTGGCCAACGGTCTGGAAATGTTCGCGGCACTCAAGCTCCATGGCGTGGAGAGCAAGCTGTGCATGTTCTACGGCGAGAACCACGGCCTGAGCCGAGAGGGAAAGCCCTCCAACCGCATCAGCCGACTCAGCGAGATCCTGCACTGGATGGAGGAGCACCTGAAGGAAGAATAAGGGGGAGCCAACCGGCGGCTTCTGGCAGAGTGTGTGCCGGAGCATTTGCCGCGCTTAAACCTATATCCCTTGGAAGCTGTCTTTTTTACATGGCGATTTCAGCGGACAGCGGCCACAGCACTGCGTCATACAGGTATCACGGAAGCATTACGCCGAGAGCCCACCTTCTTGAGAAGGTGGGCTCTCGCTGTAAGCACACGAAATGAGACGATTTATTCCTTGTCAAACAGGATGAACAGCAGGCTGGACAGGCACAGCAGGAAGGGATAGAACAGCAGGGGGATGATGTCAAAGGCGCTGATGGCGTAGCCGAGGGTTGCGCAGGTGGAAATGGCCACCAGCATCTGGGCGCCGTAGGGGATGATGCCCTGAAAGATGCAGGAGAAGGTGTCCAACAGGGAGGCGGAGCGCTTGGGGCTGATGCCGTATCGTGCCAACATTCAGCGGGAAATCAGGTTCATCCTCTCAACTCCTCTCTTGTTTTTCTTATCCTACCACACGCGCCGCAAAAAGCAGCCCCGTCCTCTCCACCCGCGGCCCTATCGGCTTTCTGGCGGACAGCGAAGAAGAACAGCACAATTACCAAAATGCGGGAGAAGGTGCAATTACCTTCTCCCGCAATGTTTGCGGTTTAAAAAGAACCTGATACAAGGCTTTCCATGAGCCTCTTTTTCGCTGCGGCAGACAGACTTTTTGTGTTTGCAGCGTGAATTTCCAAAAAAACGGTTGAAAAGTTGATAAGAATATGCCATACTAAAACTATACACTTGCGGGGGAAGGAGTTTTGTACCGTTTGTGCCGCAAAATAATTGCAGAAGGAGAACTTGATAACGACAATGGACAAGCGGATGTTCATGCAAAAGTTAGACGATTGCCCAATTATGATTTTCGATTCATCGGACGATTGCAATTACAACGGAACACAAAACAAGGAATAGAAAGGGGAATGTTTTATGCGAAAATGGTTGATTATCTCAAAAAAGCCTTGATTTACGGGCATACAAGCAGGATTTCAAACTGAATTTACTACCAATTTACTACTTTTGAGGGAAAGAGCCTTGATATGCCGCCCGGAACCCTGCAAGCCCAAACACCAGCACACAGCATTGAGAAAGAATAAATGAAAACTGAATACGACGCAAACGCGGCGTTTCTCTATCCCAATACCGGGAGAACAGGAACGCCGCTTTTTTTATGCCCTCATGTTACGCAGTAGGGGCGAAAAAAGCCTTGCTATATGCGGCTTTGCGGGCGCACTTCTGCCGGGGACAGGGATTTATACCTAAACCCGGCAAAACGGCGTTCTATCGCGTAACAAATCCACAACCAAAGGAGTGATGAAGCTATGGCAGTTTTCCGAGTGGAGCGCAACAAGGGCTATACCGTTATGAGCAACCACCATTTACGCAACAAGGAGCTGACCTTAAAGGCAAAGGGGCTTTTATCGCAAATGCTGTCACTTCCCGAAGATTGGGACTACACCCTTGCGGGGCTGTCACAGATCAACCGGGAAAAGATAGACGCTATCCGGGAAGCCATAAAGGAGCTGGAACGCGCCGGGTATATCGTCCGTTCACGGGAACGCGACGAAAAGGGACGCTTGCGCGGAGCCGATTATGTGATCTATGAGCAGCCGCATACAGAACCTACGCCGGATTTACCTACATTGGAAAATCCAACATTGGATAATCCAACGCAGGAAAAACCAATGTTGGAAAAACCTACGTTGGAAAATCCAATGCAATTAAATAAAGATATACAAAAAACTGATTTACCAACAAAAGAAAAAATAAATACAGATTTACAAAGTACCCATTCCATTCCTATCCTTTCCCCTAACCCCTCTCCCTCTGACAGAGAAGCGGCTACGCCGCCGGAACGGAAACGAAAGGAAACGGAAACACAGAGCGCATATGAGATTTACCGGGAGATCATCAAGGACAATATCTCCTATGACATTCTCATGCAGGATATGAAGTTTGACGGTGACAGGCTGGACGAAATCGTTGACATTATGCTGGAAACCGTCTGCACCCGGAGAAAGACAATCCGCATTGCCGGGGACGATTACCCCGCCGAGCTGGTGAAAGCAAAGTTTATGAAGTTAGACAGCGAACATATCCGCTTTGTGCTGGACTGTATGCGGGAGAACACAACGAAAATCCGCAACATCAAGCAGTATTTACGGGCGGTGCTTTTCAATGCCCCGTCCACTATCGGCAACTATTACACGTCCCTTGTGGCTCACGATATGGCAAGCGGCGCACTTGCGCCACAGGAGCCGCACGACCCCTATTCATTCAAACCGGGCGAAAGCCTGTAAACAACAAAAGGAGGATTTTATTATGGCACAGAAAACGACGGGAGCATTGGTATTTGACGAGCGCACAGACCGCTATGACATTCGCTTTGACCTTGCCAGCTACTACGGCGGGCTGCATTGCGGGGACTGTTTCGACGTGTTCACCCGTGGCAAGTGGAAGCCGACCCGCATTGAAATGAACATGAAACAGGAATGGTACTTAGTGGGTATCAGAGCCGACGACCTTAACGGGCTGCGGGTGCGTATCTGACCGCCGCCCCATAGACTACCCCGAAAGGAGGGACAGACCCCATGCAGGACGAGATCAACGAAAAAACCGTTGCCCTGTATATCAAGACCGGGAAGCTGACCGCCGAAGTGCTGCAAAAGGCAATGAAAGCCGCGCTTGCACAGGCAAAGAAGCAGATCGGCAAGCAGCCCCACGGGAAACAGACCCTAAAGCAGCTTATGAAGCAGAACACGGGCGTTTCCAACATTGAGATCACGAAAGACAATATCAAGGCGTTTGAGAGTACCGCCAAAAAATACGGTATCGACTTTGCGCTGAAAAAGGACGCGACGGAAACCCCGCCCCGTTACCTTGTATTCTTCAAGGGCTGTCTCTTATACACA